>PTLH01000055.1 GCA_002938035.1 Alphaproteobacteria bacterium MarineAlpha3_Bin6 | reverse complement strand
AGTTTGTACCAGGGCCCTATTGATTATTGATCCTAGAGCCTTTGCATCTCCCGGCGGCGTTAGCCACCCCGTTTCACCATCGACTACTGTCTCCCGTGCTCCTCCATGATTGGCTGCAATCACCAACCGACCCAAAGATTGTGCTTCAACAACCACTCGACCGAAAGCTTCAGGCTCAATGGACGCCGAAATGACAATGTCCGATAACATATATGCCGCCGGCATATCTTCACAATGGTCAATCACATGGATGGCATCTGCTAATCCGTATTGGTTAATTCGATTTTCAAGTTCGCGACGATACATTTCTCGGCCTTGATCGGATCCTACTATCAGACACTGAAAATTTTTATGTCCCAGTTCTTTGATGGCATCTATTAAAATCAAATGCCCTTTCCAGCGAGTTAAACGGCCCGGCATCATAATGACTGGGACCCCATCAGGTAGACGCCATTTTGTTGCTTGGTTAACTACACGTTCCTTGCTTATTTTGGTTAAATCAAACTTCCCAAGATCTATCCCTCTCGGAATCACTGTTATCCTTGCCGTTGGAACGCCATAATTTTGACGGATATGACCAGCAATAAATCCCGATATTGCAATTACCACCTCGCCTTTGGTCATTATCGAGTTGTAGTAATATTTTATCGGGTTATTGTTTCCATAAGTACCATGGAAAGTGGTGACAAAGGGTTTGTTAGTGCGCCTTGAAGCAAGCCATGAACTCCAGGCTGGCGCACGAGACCGAGCGTGTATAATATCTATTTTTTCTGCTTCCACCAAATCAACGAGACGCCTTATATTTTTCCATATAATAAACGGATTTTTAGAGTCCACAGGCAACTTCACGTGCTCTGCACCAAGACGGATAACCTCGTGCGTCATTGGTCCACCCGCTGATGCAACTATTGCGCGTCCTCCACCGTCAACAATAGCACCCGCAATGTCCACGGCTCCCCTTTCTACCCCACCGGTTACCAACGCGGGCAAAACCTGTAAAACTGTAGGTGGACGGGTTTTGACGGGAGAGGTAGATTGCAATTCCGTTTGCTTCTCCTCCATGTCATAATGCTTACTTTGATTCAACTTTTAGGAGCCTCGATAGCTGTTGAAATATGACCAAACATTGCAATAGTCCATATTTGTCCTCTTATAGATGCCATTTCAGATTTTAACACGCGAGAATGGTACGTCCATCGCCTACAACAAGTTAGAAGGGAATCCACCCGGACTGATCTTTATGAGTGGATTTATGTCAGATATGAATGGTTCCAAAGCCTTGGCACTGGAACAACACTGCCAGGAACGAGGTCTAGCCTTTTTGCGGTTTGATTATATGGGACATGGTAATTCTTCAGGTAATTTTGCCGATGGAACAATAGGCCTTTGGGCACAGAACGCCTTAACCGCGTTTGACGAGCTTACAGAAGGGCCACAAATAATTATCGGTTCGAGTATGGGGGGCTGGATGATGATACTTACCGCAGTTAGTAGGCCAGAGCGCGTAGCCGGTTTAGTGGGAATAGCCGCCGCCCCAGATTTCACAGAAGATCTATTACCAAAACAATTGACTGAAATCCAGTTATCTAAAATCCAGGAAGACGGGTTTGTTGTTATCCCCAGTGAATATGAAATACCCTACACAATCACAAAAAAACTTTTGGACGATGGAACTCAGCATCTTGTTTTACGAAATGAAATTCCCCTCGATTGCCCAGTTCGACTTCTGCACGGACTTGAAGACACTTCGGTTCCATGGGAAACAGCGTTGAAAATACAAAATATGGTTCGCTCTAAGGATGTGGAAGTGACCCTAATTAAGAACGGCGACCACAGGCTCAGCAGAGAAGAAGATTTGGAGAAGCTGAAAAAGACTGTTATGGAAATAGTTTAGCCTATCTCATTTTCAAGGATTGCCGTTAAACCTGCCCTGTACGTGGGATAAAGAAGTGATACACCTAGATTGTTTTTGATTTTAGTGTTGTCGACCCTGCGATTATCTTTCCAGAAACTCAGGGTCATTGGTGACATCTTTTTTTTAGCCTCTTCAAAAGATATTAGCGCTGGGGGCTTTATACCAAGAATTTTGCATGAATATTCTACTACATCTGACTGGGAAGCTGGTTCATCGTCACATACATTGTATACCTCACCTGGTTCGCGGTTAGTCATTGATGCAATCAGGACACGGGCCATGTCTTCCACATGAACACGGGAAAACTTTTGGCCGGGCAATTCAATCCGTTGGGCCCGACCAGCGATAACTCGCTTTAGCGTATTTCGACCCGAACCGTATATGCCGGCAAGCCGGAAAAGGTGAACGGGCAAACCATAAGAATTACTCAATCCTAACCAAGATTTTTCCGCTAATAACCTAAGTTTCGAACGCTCATTCGTAGGGTTCAGCGGGGAACATTCATTCACTAGAGCACCATCCGTATTTCCGTATACACCAGTAGTCGATAAATACCCTACCCAATGAAGATTTGGCAAATCATTGATAAGACGAGTATGTTTTAGCAGCACGGGATCGCCATGAGAATTGGGCGGTACCGAAACTAGTATATGTGTTACATGTTTCAATGTATCTTTGTTGATTTTATCAAAATCAACGACTGCCACACCATCAAAAGGGTATTCGGTTATTGAACGTGATGTTGCTGAAACGACCCACCCTCTCTCAATTAGATGTGGAGCCAAACATTTGGCTGAATACCCGTAACCAAAGCAAAATAGATGGTAGTGGCCCAAACTAGTTCTCCTAACTTTTTTCAACCCTGCTGGTTACTTGTACAACCTTAGGGACTTAAATGACGTAATCGTTATATCTCCGCCATTAACAATGCACCCAATCAATCCGACGTACCAAAAAGTCTAAGCATTCAGCAACAGCGTCTAAAAAAATAACACTATCCTTTAGGATTAACTCAAGGTTGTTAGTGCGGGTTGGCAAAGCGCTATTTGAACAAATCCCCTCCTACATCTTGATCTTTTACTTTAATGACGAATAAAATTTAGAAATCTAGATTAGCGTAATGCTTGGGTGCTGGTAGGCCAGGGATAGCATCTGTTAGAATGGGACGAAAACTTGGCCGAGATTTAATTCGTGAATACCAATGCGACACTGACTTGTATTTAGTCCACGGCACATCCCCTAAATAATCGACCGCTGAAAGATGTGATGCGGCGGCAATATCAGCTAATGTCATCTCCTCGCCAGCCAACCAGTGGCGACGGTCGGTCAAAAACGTAATATAATTGAGATGAATATGAATGTTCTTTTGCGCAGCTCGGATAGTTCCGGAATCTGGTTCACCCAATCCTAGAAAACGTTTCATTACTTTTTCATTAATTAATAAATTGCTTACCTCCCTGTCAAACTTCCGGTCAAACCATGCAACCAAGCGACGGACCTCGGCCCGCTCATGCGCTTTTCGCCCCAATAAATTTGGATTGGGAATTTTTTCCTCTAAATATTCGCAGATTGCGTTTGAATCAGAAAGAACCGTGTTGTCTGGCTCAATCAATACGGGTACTTCCCCTGCGGGGTTAAGGGCCAGGTAATCCGAACGGCGTTCCCATACCTGCTCTACCTTCATGGTGAATTCGAGCTTCTTTTCAGCAAGGACAATTCTAACCTTGCGAGAAAATGGATTTAACCAAAGATGATAAAGAGTGCGCATAATAACTTCTTAATGCCAAATTTATTAAACGAAAATAGTATGTTCATTTACTTAATTAAACATTGTGGGCTGCCCAATTTAGGCGTTACTCTGTTGAGTTCAAAGCTAATTGTTAAACGGTTGCCTTATTTGAAAACCTCAGCCCCTAATTAAGGACCGATACCTTGCCTCTCTTGCAAATGCTGACACTTGCCGCGGTTCAGGGTATTACAGAGTTTCTACCGGTTTCTTCGTCTGCACACCTAATTCTAGTGCCTAAATTGACCGGTTGGCCAGATCAAGGGTTGTTAATTGATGTTGCAGTGCATGTTGGCACATTGCTGGCAGTAATCCTGTACTTCTGGAAAGATAACCTTGCCATGATTAGTGCCATTTTTCAAAGCTTTCGGCAACTTCCTAACCGGAACCCACTTAACCCCGAGTTTTGGTTAATGATAAAGTTAGTCCTCGCGACCATCCCCGTTCTAATTGCTGGATATATTATTAATAGATACCTGGGGAATGCCTTTCGCTCTCTCGAAGTGATCGGCTGGACGACCCTTTGTTTTGCTCTACTTTTATTAATTGCAGATAAATTGAGTATGACAATTCGCGAAATTAATCACATTACATTTAAGGGTGCCATCGTAATCGGTTTATTTCAAATCTTAGCCCTTATCCCGGGAACCAGTCGAGCCGGTATCACCATGACTGCAGCTCGCTTTCAGGGTATAGAACGTCGCGACGCCGCTCGGTTTTCATTACTTCTCTCAATACCAGTAATATTCGCGGCAGGCTGCTTAAAAAGTTTCGATCTTTATATTCTTGGTAACCAGGCGTATTTTAAAGAAGCGTTGGTTATTGCCGCGCTTTCTTTTGGTTTTGCCATGACAGCTATTTCATTAATGATGTTTTGGTTGAGAAATTTCAGTTATACGCCCTTTGTAGTTTACAGGATCGCTCTAGGAGCTACCTTACTATTTATTACGTACAAATTCCCTCATTTTCAGTTTTAATAATTATTTCTTGTTTTTATAATAATTTTTTACAGAAAACTTTAATATGATATTTCCACAACCCAAAGAGTTAGATCATCACCACGCCACTGTTATCGGCTTCATTTTGTAAAGCAGCTTTCATCAATGCCTGTGTGTAAGCATTTTTTGGATTATCAAAAACCTCATCTGCCGTTCCTTGCTCCACTACGGTCCCCCGCCTAATTACAATTAAATTGTGGGCAAGGGCTCTCACTACTCTCAAATCGTGGCTAATAAATACATAGGCAATCTTATGTTTATTTTGAAGGTGGCGAAGCAAATTTATAATCTGCGCCTGCACTGACATGTCTAACGAAGAGGTGGGTTCATCTAGGACTATTAATTTAGGTTTTAAAACCAAGGCTCGGGCAACGCAGATGCGTTGCCGTTGACCTCCGGAAAATTCATGGGGATATCGGTCCATGGTGGAAATATCTATGTCAACTTTCTCCAATGCCTCCCCAACTAATTGACGTCGGTCTCGATAGGAAACACCTAAACCATGCACCAAGAGGCCCTCCTCAACGACTTGAAAAACCGACATACGGGGGCTCATTGAGCCAAAGGGATCTTGAAAAACAATTTGTAGTTCCCGCCGGAGAGGTAGCATTTCTTTCCAACCATAATTCTGAATATCATGCCCCATGAAATGTATTTCTCCCCTGCTATTTTCGAGGCGCAATAGCGCTCTGCCTAGGGTTGATTTTCCTGAACCCGATTCCCCCACTACGCCCAAAGTCTGACCTTCTCGCAAGATGAGATTTATTCCATCTACTGCCTTAATATGTCCAATCGTACGGCGTATGACTCCCCTTTTGATCGGAAACCAGACCTTAACACCATTAGCCGCTATTATTTCTTTAGCTTCTGCTGGCACGGGATCTGGTTTTCCAGATGGATCCGCAGCCAAGAGTTGTTGTGTGTATTTCTCTGAAGGAAAACTGAAAAGTGTCTCTGTTTCGTTGTTTTCTGAAAGCCGACCGCCTTTCATCACATAAACATGGTCCGCCAAACGCCGGACTATACTAAGATCGTGAGTAATTAAGAGAAGACCCATATTAAAACGCTCAGTAAGCTCTTTAAGCAATTTAAGAACCTGAGCCTGAACCGTTACATCAAGGGCTGTTGTTGGTTCGTCGGCAATTAATAGTTCTGGTTCATTAGCAAGTGCCATGGCAATCATGAAGCGTTGCTGTTGGCCACCAGAAAACTCATGCGGCATGGCGTGTAACCTGGAAGAAGCCTCCGGCATACCAACCAAATCAAGGAGTTCCTCTACTCTTTCCCGGGCCTTCCCATCTGACATTCTCTTGTGAAGGTGCAGTACTTCTTTGATCTGTTTTTCCACACTGTGCAACGGATTAAGCGAATTGAGAGGTTCCTGGAATATCATAGAAATGCGGTTGCCACGTATTGCTCGCATTTTGGGCTCTGTGGCACCCATTAATTCTTGACTATCGAATTTGATGCTACCTCTAGGGTGCCATGCTAACGGATAGGGTAGTAAGCGCGTGACTGATAGTGCTGTAACCGTTTTACCGGACCCGGACTCACCTACCAACGCGACGATTTGACCCTTTTCGATTTGTAGACGCATGCTAGTGACGGCTTTTACTTCTCCGACACCCCTACCAAAACTAACAGATAAGTCGTTTATGGATAACAGCTTTTCCATAATCAGGTGCGGAAGGTTTTTCTAGGATCAAATGCGTCGCGAACTCCCTCCCCAATAAAAATTAGAAGACTCAACATGGCCGCAAGAATTAAGAAAGTCGAAATTCCAAGCCACGGCGCATGCAGGTTCGCCTTTCCTTGGTTTAATAACTCACCCAATGACGCCGAGCCTGGCGGGAGGCCTAGCCCGAGAAAATCGAGTGCCGTCAGGCTTGTAATAGAACCACTCAAGATGAATGGAAGGAACGTTATGGTGGCTACCATTGCGTTTGGCAGAATATGTTTAAAAATTATTTTTGTGTTAGAAACACCAAGGGCCCGGGCTGCCAAAACATAGGTAAAATTGCGGCCGCGTAGAAACTCTGCCCGCACCACGCCAACCAGGCCTATCCAGCTAAACAAAAGCAAAATACCAAGAAGAAACCAAAAACTCGGAACAAATAGTCCTGCAAGTATTATCAATATAAATAGCTGCGGCATACTACCCCAAATTTCTATGAAACGTTGAAAAATAAGATCCGTCCATCCGCCAAAATAGCCCTGCCAGGCCCCAGTCGCCACGCCGATCACGGAACTCAATAAAGTAAGAAGAAGCCCAAACAATATTGAAATACGAAAGCCGTAAATCAGACGGGCAACAACATCTCTACCCTGGTCATCAGTCCCCAGCCAATTTTGAGTTGTAGGCGGAGATGGCGCGGGCGTTGGCAAATCCCATATTACGGTATCATAGCTGTAGGGGATCAAAGGCCATATGGACCAACCTTTTTTTCCGATTAGATTTTGTACTTCAGGGTCTGAGTACTCGGCCTCGGTTTCAAAATCACCCCCGAAGATAGTTTCTGGATAGCTCACCAATATTGGAAAGAAAAAGTGACCATCGTACTGGATAAAGATAGGCTTATCATTTGCTAGGAATTCAGCCAAAAGACTAATCAAAAAAAGAAAAAGAAATATCCATAATGACCAATAACCCCGCCGGTTCGCCCTAAAATTATCTAATCGGCGGCGGTTGATAGGACTAATTCGTTCCCCTAAAGAGCTGACGCCTTTCATCGTTATACCTCTCTAGTTTCGAAATCGATTCTAGGATCTACAATATGGTATACAATGTCGCCGATTAGCCCGAGAATTAAGCCCAATAGTGTGAACACATAAAGGGTGCCAAATACCAACGGATAATCCCTGTTTATAAGAGATTCAAAGCCCAAGAGACCTAGACCATCTAGAGAAAATATAATTTCAACCAACATTGATCCTGTGAACAAGATAGAAATAAAGGCACTTGGAAAACCTGCGATGACTATCAACATCGCATTACGAAAAACATGGCCATATAAAATTCGATTTTCTACAAGGCCCTTGGAGCGCGCCGTAATAACATATTGTTTGTTTATCTCTTCAAGAAATGAGTTTTTTGTGAGCATAGTCAATGTAGCAAAGCTACCTATGACTAATGTTGTGATAGGTAGCGCCATATGCCACAAGTAATCCGTCACTTTATTGAAAATACTCATCTCACTCCAATTAGATGATACGATCCCCCTTAGTGGAAATATGTCAAAATAGCTGCCCCCCGCAAACAGAACCACAAGCAAAATTGCAAAGAGAAAACCTGGGATAGCATTTCCGATGATTACTATCGCGCTAGTCCAAACATCGAAGTCACTGCCATCTCGTACGGATTTAGCGATGCCCATAGGTATAGATATCAAATATGTTAAAAAAGTAGTCCAAATGCCAAGTGAAATGGAAACTGGAAGCTTCTCTATTATCAGATCAACAACGCTTTTATCTCTAAAGAAGCTATCTCCCAAATTAAACCGGAGATAATTTTGGACCATTATAAAAAAACGCTCATAGGCCGGCTTGTCAAAGCCATATAGCTTTTCGATTTCCCGTACCAATTCTGGATCAAGTCCACGGGCACCCCTATAACTGTGATTAACACTTACGGATGTGCCGCTTCCCAGACCACCCCCTCCTCCTTGAGAGGAGATTTCCCCTTGACCAGTTCCACTAATTCTTGCTGTCGCATCCACCGCCATCCCTTCAATTTGGGCAAGCGCCTGCTCTACTGGCCCCCCTGGAGCAAGCTGGATGACAATAAAATTTAAAAATATAATCGCAAACAGGGTTGGAATTACTAGGAGCAATCGCCGGATTATATAAGCGAGCATTGGCTCACCCTTTAAAAAAGTTCGAGTTACACTTTAGGCGATGATTGTGTGTAGTAGACAGGATATTTATCCGGTCACAATACATGTCACCCGGCTTTCTTTTAGCACGTTCTTAATCTACTAATTTTGCCATAAGCATGAAGCTAATTGTTTATTCACTCTGGCCATTGTTCCATCTGCATACTTGAGCCACAGTAAACATGCTGACAAATTTCAGGATCCACTCTTGAAACTCTTGAGCTTAGCCGCCAATCCGTCTGATTTATTTTTATCCACCCACCAAGCATCAAAAGCTAAACCATAAATGGGAGTTTTTGGCGGACGTCCAAATTTGTCCCAAAAGGCCACTCGAAAACTTTGAATATGCCAATGTGGTATAACATAGTGGTTCCAAAGGAGAACACGGTCCAGTGCCCTTGTTCGGGTTATAAGAGATTTTCGGTCTGGCGCCGAAATTACTAGTTCTATCAGTCCGTCAATTACAGAGCTTTGAATACCCGCCAAGTTTCGGCTACCGGGTCGCATAGCGGCCGCGCTTCCCCAAAATTCTCTTTGTTCATTGCCTGGGGACAGGGACTGACCAAAGGTAGACACGACCATATCAAAATCAAAATCATCGGTCCGTTTACGATATTGAGCCGTATCTACGGTACGGACACTCGCCTCAATGCCAAGCCTTTTAAGATTGCGCACAAAGGGCAGGACTATTCTCTCAAAAGCAGGGGAAATTAATAAGATTTCAAACTTGAATGGTTCCTGAAAATTCCTATTCACAAGCTTCCCATCCCTAACAACCCAATCGGCCCTTTCCAGTAGTTTACGTGCTTCTCGTAATTGCTTTCGAATTCTACCTGTGCCTTCGTTCCTAGGGGGATAGTAGGTTTGAGTAAACACCTCTGGCGGAATAATATTTTTTAGTGGCTTGAGGATTTTTAACTCCCCCTTTGACGGCAATCCGAATGACGCCAATTCAGAATTAGAAAAAAAACTATTCGTGCGTGCGTACTGACCATAAAACAGGTTTTTGTTAGTCCATTCAAAATCGAACGCAAACGCTAGTGCTTGGCGCACAATCGGGTTTTGAAATAATTTCTTTCTGGTGTTAAAGACGAACCCTTGCATACCAGTGGGGTTTTGATGTCTAATTTCAAGCTTCTTATAATAGCCCTGTTTGAAAGCGGGTGAGTTGTAGCCCGTAGCCCATGTTTTTGAGGTGTTTTCTAAACGGAAATCATAATCCCCGGCCTTAAAAGCTTCGAGCGCGACGGTAGCATCACGATAGTAATCAAACCGAATTCTGTCCGCATTAAAACGCCCTATATTCACAGGCAATTGTGCACCCCAATAATTCTTAACTCGCTCATAAACGATAGCTCTACCTGGTTCAAAGGACTTAATCTTATATGGACCGCTACCAAGTGGCGGCTCCAGTGTTGTCTTATCAAAATTCCGCTTTTCCCAATAATGCTTTGGGAGAATCGGCAACTGCCCAATTATTAATGGTAGTTCGCGGTTTTCAGTCGAACCGAAGGTAAACTTAACTTTACGCTCACCCACTTTTTCCACTTTAGTCACATCGCGATAGTAAAATCGGTAAAAAGGACGCCCTTTCTTCTTTAACGTTTCAAGGCTCCAAATAACATCCTCTACCGTGACAGGCTTCTCGTCGTGCCACCGGGCCTCCTTGCGCAGCGTAAAGGTTGCCCAAGAACGATCCTTGGGTACTTCTATTGTTTGGGCAATAAGACCATATTCGGTAAAAGCCTCATCTTGCGGGCTAGTCATCAGAGACTCGTAAATGAACCCGAGGCCAACAGCCGCGTCGCCTTTGATGGTATATGGATTGAATGTATTAAAGGTACGAAGCGCGCTCTGCCGAATTACTCCTCCTTTAGGTGCCTTCGGATTTACGTAATCGAAATGTCTGAATTCAGAATTATATTTTGGGGTGCCATGCATCGCGATCGCGTGCGCCGGTACAACTTTTTTATTTTGGGCAAATGAGGCTAATGGCCATATTAAAATGACTAGTGTCAAAACGACAAAACAAAATCTAACTATCATCTGATTTTCATCCCCAATCTCTACATCAGTATGAATTAATATTTACTATTTTGGACTGACTAGTTTTCAGATCAATCTTACAATGACCTTTAGTCCTATTTTTAAAATCTAATTACAAATAATCTAACTATTTTCCGGTTCTGACAACGCTTCCAACGCGGCCTCATGCATCCTTACGTCGCCGCATGCCAACACTGTTCCGCGCGAATTGAGAGTTAAGGGATTTCCCATCCAGTCACTAATAACGCCTCCAGCCCCCTCAATAATTGGTATATGGGCTGTATAGTCCCATAATCTCATTTGGGCTTCACAAATAATATCCGTGAACCCACTTGCAACAAGGCCATAACCTATACAGTCTGTCCCAAAAAGTGAGTATTTTACTCGACTGGCCAATCTCGCAAACTTCTTTTTATCGTCCAATCGAAACATGTCAGGACTCGATGAATACATCCAAGCGTGGGTCAGTTCATCACACGTCCGCGCTTGGACAGGATCCCCATTAAAAGTGGTTGGCTGTCCCCTCACACCAAGCCAGCGTTCTTTCAACACCGGTTGATCGATGATGCCTAGAATGCAGATCCCTCCTTTTAGCAGGCTAATAAGGGTACCGAACTGATATGAACCGCTTGCATAATTTTTAGTGCCGTCTATTGGATCTAGCACCCAGACAAACTCGTTGTTTTGCAGAGTGTTGCCGCCTTCTTCCCCAACAATTCCGTGATCCGGGTATTCAACCTGGATCATTTCCCGCATAACAATTTCTGCTTCTTTATCTGCAATCGTCACCGGTGTTAAATCCTGCTTTTCTCCAACGCCGGATAAAGAGCGAAAGTGGCGCCTAACAATTTTACCAGAAGCTTCTGCTAGACGCCCCGCGAGGTCAACATAGGTTTCATTGACGTGCATGTCTCCAAAGATTTACGGAAGAGTAACGGGAGAATCAGAAAATGAGCGCAAATAAAGTATAACCGCGGCTCGATCTCCGGCCTTTTTAAGACCTGAGAAAGACATTTTTGTACCCGGCATGAACTTCTTGGGTTTTTTCAGAAAAGCATTCATATCCTCAAATCCCCATTTACCACCCATAGTCTTGATAGCACTAGAATAGGAAAACCCTGACGCGCCCGCCCGATTTTTGCCCAAGATATTATGAAGATTAGGACCGACCTTGTTTTTACCACCACTCTCAAAGCTGTGACACGCAACGCACTTCTTTGCCACTTTTTTGCCCTTGTCCACATTTGCTGTAGCCAAAAGAACATTAAGTGGCTGTTCTGGAACGGCAGGTTTGTCTACAGCTTTTTCAGCGGAAACTGTTTCAGCAGAAGCCTTTGATACGATTGGCTCTATGGGAGGTATTAATTGATCCCCCACAAAATCGACAACTAGCAAAAGCCAAGCAACGACTATAAAGCCACCCAAATACTTATTTGTATTAATGCTCCACATGGATCGGTCCTTCTCGATCTATGATTGTTGAACGTAAATTCGTAACACCGTGCAAAAAAGGGCCTTTCCCACCCCCTATTTTTATAGTAGGCGAACCGGGTATGGTTGAACCTAACAAAAATGTATACAGGAAGCCACCAACCAAAACCAATTATTTCAAGGTTTTGTAAAACATGGCATTTATTACCTCAATCAAATTCTACCTTGGGCGATCGCATTTTGAATTGACCCAGGTTAATTAAATTATAGCTTACGATATCAACAGTGGTTAACTGGCGTCAACCATAGTTCGTCAAATTAGTTAGGTCTCATTACCATGGCAAAGTCCACAAAGATAATTTCTTTTCAGGGTGAAATAGGAGCAAACTCTGATCTGGCCTGTCGTCGTATAAGGCCAAGCATGAAAACGTTGCCGTGTCATTCGTTTGAAGACACCTTCGCAGCTGTCAGTACGGGTGAAGCAGATTTAGCCCTGATTCCCATCGACAACTCTGTCGCTGGTCGAGTAGCTGACATTCATCATCTCTTACCTGCTTCCAGGCTCCACATTATTGAGGAGCATTTCCAACGCGTCGAACACAATCTCTTAGCCGTGAAAGGGGCTATATTAGAAGACCTTTCTCACGTCCATTCCCATGTGCATGCCCTCAATCAATGTCGCAAGTTCATTCAGCGCCAAGGAGTTACACCCGTAGTTCACGTGGATACAGCCGCCGCTGCACGCGACATTGCGGAAAGAGGTGATAAGAGCCACGGAGCCATTGCAACAAAGCTAGCAGGAGAAACCTACGGCCTCGAGTCATTGCAGAATAACATAGAAGACGCCGATCACAACACTACGCGCTTTCTGTTAATGGCACCAGAACCGGCTCAGGTTGCTCCGGATGAAGTCGACGTTATGACAAGCTTTATTTTTCGGGTACGTAATGTACCGGCAGCACTTTATAAATCTCTTGGCGGTTTCGCCACCAACGGTGTCAATATAACTAAACTAGAGAGCTATTTGATCGATGGTGGATTTGTTGCTGCTCAGTTTTATGCCGAGGTTGAAGGTCACCCTGATAACCATGCAGTAAAACTCGCTCTAGAAGAGCTTAATTTTTTTTCAACAGAAGTTCGCATTCTTGGTACTTATCCGGCGGATCCTTTTCGCAAGTCTATGAATAACATCCACCAATAGGTAATGAACCTAAACAATTTTGAAACCACTTATTCTGCAAATGAACCGGGCTGGAAGTGGAAGATAGAAAATAACTGCTGTTAGAAACCTTCCAATTCCTCCCGCTTTATTTCGAGAGCGAGCCATTCTTCTTCCAATTGTGCCAACCTGCCTTCAGCCTGGTGCAATTTATCAGCCGTAATTTGAAACTTTTTAGAGTTGGTTAAGTATAAATCAGG
The DNA here is from genome assembly GCA_002938035.1 of Alphaproteobacteria bacterium MarineAlpha3_Bin6. Lineage (GTDB taxonomy): Bacteria > Pseudomonadota > Alphaproteobacteria > Rhodospirillales > UBA2165. The sequence continues at coordinate 1,713 of PTLH01000055.1, read as the reverse complement.
AACTTCAAGTTCCATCTTTAATTTATCAATTTCTGCGCTCATCTGTGTGATTTTTTGGGGCAACACCTCAAGAGCGTAAACGTCTTTATAGGACAACCTCAACCGGGAACTAGATCCTTGTCTGTTCCTGTTACCAGAACGCCGTTTTTTTGCAGGTCTCAGAATAAGGTTAGAATTAAGCTGATTATCGGTGCCACTTTGAGCCAACATATCCGTATATCCTCCGGCATATTCAACCCATCGCCCATCACCGTTGGAGACTATTAAAGAAGTAACAACTCTATCCAAAAAGTCGCGATCGTGGCTCACTAGAAGAACCGTACCGTGGTATTCACTTAGCATTTCCTGCAATACGTCGAGGGTTTCCAAATCTAGGTCATTTGTCGGTTCGTCGAGAACTAAAAGGTTAGACGGCCGCGCCAATGCCGCCGCAATCATAAGTCTGCCACGCTCTCCACCCGATAACTCGCGGATCGGAGTGCCCGCCTGTTCAGGCTTAAACAAAAAATCTTTCATATAGCTAATAACGTGCCTAGGGCGGCCGTTAAAAACCACGGAGTCTCCATGCCCACCCGTAAGTGTTTCTGAGAGCGTCTCCGCTAAATTGAGATTTTCTCGCCTTTGATCTAGAGACACCATCTGAACAGTATGTCCGACGTGCACTGTTCCAGAATCCGCACACAAAGTACCGTTTAGTAAATTGAGTAATGTAGTTTTTCCGACACCATTGGATCCGATAATCCCCACTCTGTCACCGCGTACTATCCGGGTGGAGAAATCCTTAACAATATTAGACTCATTAAACGACTTAGAAACCTGCTCAACCTCTACTACTATCTTTCCGGATAACTCGCTGTCTGAAGCAACCATTTTCACATTGCCGACTGTAGCGCGCTTCTCTTGGCTCTGTTTTCTCATTTCTTTGAGAGCCCGCAAACGGCCTTGGTTGCGTTTTCGCCGGGCAGTTACTCCATGGATCAACCAGTGGTTTTCCCTGTGAATTTTACGTTTAAGTTTGTGGTTTTCTGTTTCTTCCTGTTCTAAGGCTTTGTCGCGCCAGGGTTCAAATGCGCTAAAACCCTTGTCCAAACGCCGCACTTCGCCGCGATCTATCCAAAGGGTAGAGCGAGTAAGTTTTTCCAAAAAATGACGGTCATGACTAATCAAGACCAACGCCGACTTAGAGTTGTCCAAATAGCTCTCGAGCCATTTGATCGCGGATAAATCAAGGTGGTTGGTAGGCTCATCTAAAAATAATATGTCCGGCTCCGGCGCAAGAACACGGACCAGGGCACATCTTCGAGCTTCTCCAACCGATAAACAATTTGGTTTCTCGTCTCCTTTTAAGCCTAATTGCTCCAAAAGTTGAGAAACTTTATAGAAATCATCTTCAGGTGCTAAACCAGCTTCAATGTACTTTAAACAAGTCTCAAATCCCGATAAATCGGGTTCCTGTGGTAAATAGCGGAACGTCACTCCAGGCTTGACAAACCTTTCGCCGGTGTCTGCTTCAACCAAACCTGAAGCAATTTCGATCAGCGTTGATTTTCCACAGCCGTTTCGACCTACCACGCACAGCCTATCCCTTTCCGTTACAGATAAATTTACATTTTCTAAAAGGGGGTGAGAACTAAAGGTCAAGGAAATATCGCGGAGTGTAAGAATAGGGGGTAACATGGGCCAAGCTTGGTTGTGGCGCGCCCGACAGGATTC
>PTLH01000054.1 GCA_002938035.1 Alphaproteobacteria bacterium MarineAlpha3_Bin6 | reverse complement strand
ATCCTTAATATCGAAGGATAAAAAGATTGCTGTCGGCGTTATCAGCCATCGTACGATGCAAATCGAGCGACCTGAAGAGGTAGCCTCCTTGATTCGCCGATGCCTTGAATACATTGAGCCAGAACGTCTTATACTTTCAAGCGACTGTGGCTTCGGCCGCCAGTCGATGAGCCGAATGCATGCGTTCTATAAGATGGTTTCCTTGGTAAGAGGTGCCAACATCGTCCGCCGGGAGCTTGGACTTGAAGAAGTCTACGTTCCTGCCACGGATCCTAAGCTATCTATGGTACCCTTTACCGATCAATGAACGGATAAAACGGAGCTATATTCTATGACCGGTTCTACCGTCAATATACTCGATCTCTGGCCGACCAAGTTGGTTAAAAAAATGCTTCCTGATTACAATGATCCGAACCGGGAATTACTCAAACTGGCGCGTAATTGGGATAAAACAAAGAAAGATCTAACCACTGATTACAAACACAATAATCCTTTTGAGATAGATGAACCAGCCACTAACTGGCTACGTGAAAATGTTAACCAGGTCATGATTGAATACCTGCGAGCAATCGGAATTGATTTTTCAGTAGACTGGCAGATCCACGGATGGATCAACGTCAATCGATCGGGTGATTACCATGACCCACATAATCACCCACACTGCTACCTAAGTGGAACCTACTACGTCAAAGTTCCACTGCCTGTTAAAAGTAATCTAAGCAGACGCGACGTGCGCCCTAATCACATCACTTTTTATGACCCACGCACTGGATTTAATATGCAGTCAATCAGTGGAGACCCTTATATCGATCCAGAACATTCTGTCATGCCAGAACCAGGCCTGCTTATGTTATGGCCAGCAGGTTTGATGCATTTCGTCCACCCCAATCTCAGCAACGAAACCCGCGTATCCATTAGCTTTAATATCATTCTGAAATGGGAAGATCACTATCTCCCATCCCAAAATTAGCCGCAGTAACGTGATTAAATGGCCTCATCAGCATCAGTGTAATTTTATGGTCATAATATCATAATACATGTCATAAGTTTTGGATCTTAAGGATGTCAAAAAACTTTTTCGTCTATGTTTTAGGTAGCGAGATGAGCACGATATTTCATACGTATATTGGATGGACTAACAACCTAGATCGGCGTTTAGTCAAGCATAACACGGGGCAAGGCGCCCGCTTTACTTGAGGACGCAAGTGGCAACTGCTCTACGCCGAGAGATATAAAACCCAGAGTGAGGCGATGAGTAGAGAATGGCACCTAAAGCGCGACCGCAATTTTCGTAAGCAATTCTCAAATGTTATATAAAACAAACGTTCAGTTAAAATTTCTGAGAGAAACGTCTTTGAAAAGTAAAAATAATTATATCCTCCACGTATAACAAATACTTCAATAAAACATTGGAATTTTAAACCAACAAAAATCCTATCGGAATGATGAACCTCCATTGCAATGAATGTTTTGCCAATTGATTCACCAAATTTTAAAATGATTAGTTCACACTTGGGCTCTTAACTAATTAGACGACTCAAAAGTCGCACAATAATAAAGGAGCCAGGTGATGGGACTTAAAAAATGGCGGCTTTCCGCCGTTCACATTTTCGTAATTTCTTCAATTTTGACATGTATTCCGCAAGGCTTGGGAGCCCTTGGACTCGAAATTTCTGCCCTTTACCCTACATGGGGATCTGTTGTAAATTTTGTAAAAAAACCAACAGTCACCGATGTGCGGGTGGAAAAGCTTGGTAATAAGACACGAGTTGTCATACATGTGAGTCGCCCAACTAATTTACGGTACGATATATCTGCAAACGGAACAGCCGTATTTTTACAATTTCCCAATATTAAATGGATTGCCTCTCCCTTTGAACCTCGTCATTCAAACGGCAAGGTCCTGGAATTTCGATATTCTCCTGGTTCAAACGGCGGCCATTTTAATATACTGACCGACGGACCAGTTAGCATCAATAAACCAACCTTACTTAAACCTAGTGGAAAATATGGTTACCGTATTATTATTGATCTAGTTCCCGAAAGTTACCCTGGTCAGAGATTACTCACGCGACGGGTTAACGCATTCTCAAAATGACTTAACCGGTAAATTATGGCATAGCATGGCAAAGCAGGGAGTGAAAAAATCTAATTTCAAGTACTCCAATTCTTAGCTATCTTAATAGAAATTGGAAGGGCTATACTCGAGCCAAGAGTTTTCATTGATTTGGGTGCTACAAAGGGGGAGGAGAATAATATGGAAAATCAATACCTAATATGGGCTATTACTCTAGGAGGACTATCAGCAGCCTCTTTACCTCTAGGTTCGCTCTTAGGTTTAAACTGGCACCCGAGCAACAGGACTACCGGAGCACTCACCGCATTTGGCGGTGGAGCATTAACGGCTGCGTTAGCGGTCGAATTAGTCGCCCCCACGGCCATGCATCTGATGCACGCTGAAGGTGCCGCGGCACGCAGTGAAGCCTCCCACCATTTAGTTAACATGCTGATCGGTGCAGTTATTGGCGGTGTTCTCTTCGCTTCCTTGGATAGCATTATCAATTCCAAGGGCGGATTTTTAAGGAAGACCTCATCAACAATCTCCTACTTCACAAGTAAAAAGGCTGCCCGTCGAAAACAAATCATTGAGCACCTGGGAAGTAGCGAGTTGATACGCCACCTTCCACTCGACATGGTCGAAGATGTGGTAAACAAAGTCAACGAGCGCAATTTTGCTGCAGGAGAACTATTATTTTCAGAGGGGGATGCAGGAGATGTCGTTTATTTTATAGAGGCAGGTGTTGTATCTGTCTCTAGTGGATCTGAACACGTAGCCGATTTGGAATCTGGTGATGTATTGGGTGAAATTGCTATGGTTACTGGCGCTCAGCGAACTGCCACTGCCACTGCCAAAGAGGATACGTTGCTCCTTGCTCTGCCCAAGGACGACTTTGATCATCTACGAAAGGAGTCTCCCGAATTCGAGAGTGCTGCGCAGGCTTTAGCTGCAAGTAGGCTCCAGGAATTGGTTGATCGGGACGATGTCGAGGCGGATGCCGAACAATGGGCAAGCCAAGCCTTTGCTAAGTTATCAGAAGCAACCGTGATACCTACTGACACACAATTGCATGAGGCAAGTGAAGAGCATGGCGGAGCTCCAATGGCAATTTGGCTAGGTATTCTTTTGGATGGAATTCCTGAAAGTTTCGTCATTGGTTCTGCATTAGTGGTTTCAATTACCGCTGCTATTGCCCAATCTGGAGCAGATAGCGTTACATTCGCAACAATGGTCCCTTATACCCTAATTGCGGGCCTATTCCTCGCTAACTTTCCGGAGGCGATGAGCAGTTCTATAGGGATGCAAAAACAGGGGTGGGGTCGTCCCCGGGTATTCTTTATGTGGTTTAGCTTAATGGTCATGACCTCCATAGGCGCTGGATTTGGCTTTTGGCTTGGCGGAAGTGTGGGTCATGGTGTCGTTGTTTTAATTGAAGGACTAGCCGCCGGTGCCATGCTAACTATGATCGCGGCAGCCATGATACCTGAGGCAGTTCACTTGGGTGGAAGTAATGTAACCGGGCTTGGTACTTTAGCCGGGTTCCTGTCGGCGGTGGCCTTCAAACTTTTAGAGTAGGAAGAGTTGTGCAGGTTTAATTATGTTTTTACGGTTCGTCTAAATGTAGACCGCGGCATCGATAAAGCTATAAAATATTTTTTTGTAGTTTTTTGTGGCCTCATTGAACGAGCAAAAAGATGTTAAAACCATCCAAGCACAACTAGTCCAATTTCAGCTTACCAGCATCAATATTCCCAATAGCCCATCCGTAACAAACGCCAGGTATAAACGTAAACAAGACACCTAAAAATCTATCCCTGAAATATAATTAACTGTTATATTGAGTACGAGCATCACAAAGAGAACCAAACAATTTATATGGGTAATAAGACAACACATTCAACGTATACTCCCGTTACTGGGTTACATGGACCCACGGGTTCACCATGATTTGGGGCTCCGGGTGATGCAGATCTCCCCCCTGAAATCTTTCGCGACGGCGGCCTTGTTGGTCGTGCAGGTCGATCATTAGAAAACGAGCAAGGCGTAGCATCCGAAAAGATGGTCATCAATGCATTACAAACTGTTTATGACCCCGAAATTCCGGTAATTATTTATGATCTAGGCCTAATTTACAAACTTGAAATCGCAAATAGTGGCAATGTTCGAATTGAAATGACTTTGACCGCACTAGGATGTCCAGTAGCGGGTATATTACCCCAACAAGTCGCAGAAGCCGCAGCCTCCATCGACGGTATAGGTGAAGTGGAAGTATATCTGGTTTGGGAGCCTATCTGGGATATGGCAAATATATCGGAAGATGCAAAACTTGCTCTCGGTCTATTCTAAAAGGTTCGGATGTCGACTCGGAATTTAGATAACCCCCTAACCAAAAGAGTGCTTAACTTCGTGTCCTGTGCCATAATTTAAACAATTCTACCAATCTTCAATACGCCACTGAGCAAAATAGAGAGGTCTCAATATTATGAATTCACCGGGGAAATGTCGCGTGGTATATGAATAGACTAGAATTTAAAAACACATTGAGTGCATAACGAGTGAAACCTAAGCATTACGACGTTTTGATTATTGGTGGCGGCCCGGGAGGGATTAGTGCCGCCAGCAAATTAGTACTTCAAGGGAAAAATGTGCTCATCATCAATGATGGACCCTTAATGGGATACGGCATTGAGGGTGCGTTTAAATCCAAGGCTGGTTATGAGCTTACCCGCGAGTATTTACATGTTAAATATCGTGAGGATGTTTTTGGTCCTCTACCGGCTTTAAATTTTTCAAGACTAAAAAATGGTATTGAACAATCGGCAGCTAGCTTGACCTCAATGCTAGAAAACCGTCTACAGCGTCTCAAAGTGAAATTGATAAGGGGGCAAGCTACTTTTAAGGACCCACACAACATTATCGTAGGAAAAAAAGAATTTTCAGGGGAACACATAATTATTGCGACGGGAACCCGACCGAGAATCCTTCCTAACATGACGATCGATGGGAAAACAATAATTACCAGCGATGAAGCTATCAACCTAACAAATTCCCCAAAAAGTATACTGATACTTGGCGCCGGTGTTATAGGATGTGAATTCGCCAGTATTTTTAACGCTGTAGGTACAGAAGTTCATCTCGTCGACAGCAAAGATCATATTATGTCTAATGAAGACCCAGACGTCAGGGAGTTTTTAAAAAACGCCTTCGACGCCATGGGTATCAATGTCATCCCCTCCAGTCGGTACCAAACGCACGACCCATGCGACGATGGCATCCGAACAATTTTGTCCACTGGTGAAATTATGACCGAAATGGTCATGCTTGCCGTGGGTCGAATACCAAGCTCGAAAAATTTAAATCTAGAAGCTACCGGCGTCAAAGTTGACGATCGTAACTATATCGAGATTGACGAAAATGCCTGCACCAATGTGCCACATATTTTCGCCGTTGGTGATATAGGAAATCGCAATGTACCAAGCGACTTATCACTTGTTCACGTCGCCGAAGCAGAAGGTCGTTGTGCTGCCGCTAAAATATTGGATATAGAATATCCCCAAGGTCTGGATCATATCCCTTATATCGTTTTTACACACCCAATGTTGGCGGGAGCCGGCGTCACTGAAGAATATGTTAGAAAAAAACACGGAGACGTACGTGTTGGCAAGTATCCCTATGCTAGGAATCACAGGGCCCACGCCATTCAACCGCCGATTGGTTTTGTAAAACTAATCGTAGGTCCATCTGGTGACGATAGAATTTTAGGTGTTCGAGCGGTAGGCCCACATGCAGACGCTATTGTTGGTGCGGCTGCGATAATGATTGAACGAAAACTACCGTATACTTACATATTAGAGTCAATTTTTCCTCATCCATCTTTATTGGAGTGTCTAAAGGGTTCTGCCCAAATTATTGCAGGCGACCTTCTTCAGTATGAAGAAGGTGAGGAGCTAACAATCGCACAGGCATTAGGCGAAAAGTCTCGTGAGTGACGTTAATTTGTCAGCTGATTTTCCTGATACACGTGTAAATAATCAGGCTCACTATGACAATGTAATCGAATCTTAACAAAAGTTGGTTGAAATTATCTCTTTATACTTTCAGGTACCCAAATTGATAGAGTGGGAATAAGAGCAGCTACCGGAATGTTAAAAATATTTTGCTTAACACTAATGATCTGGTTGCTACCTTTCACTGTCGGATCAGCCCAAAAAGCACAAATTTCCGATTTACGTTCAGAGGGTTGGACTGAAATTGAAAGGCGTGAAGAAATCAAGAATTATCCTGGCGATAGCCCATACGAAAACCTGACGCGGGTTATCCAGGTGATCCACTTCGTTTTTGAAAAAGACGGCATGACGAAAATCTGCTGGATTTCCTACGACAGCCAACGCGATCAAATACGCGAAGGTTGCAAGTTGCGTTAGGCCCCATCGTATTCACCGTTGCCGATAAGTTAATGAAATCCAAATGTTGGCTTTCTTATCAGATAACGATACCTAAAAATTATTTTCTAATTTTAATTATAAAACAGACAGTTACAGAACTGTGATGGTGATCATTGCGGTATGCCTGATTGATCTCCTAACGTTCTAAAACAGTCGGTCTTATCATGTTTGTCTTCATACCGATTCTTAGAATTGAAGTCCCTTAACTAATAATAATTAGGTTCATCTAAGGAGGAAATAATGGAGCACATGGCTCTTTCGTTACGCAATAGAAAGCGTCGCAAGTTACCCACAAATTCGTCCCCTATTATATTACTTACCGTAGGTTCAATGATTTTTGGCTTTTGGCTTGGTTTAGCAATGCTATTTTTAGTTGGTCTATAAAATGATCTGAAACGCTCCTTACGCGACAAGGTTACTAAAAATCTAATTAATAAACTTCAGCGCTCAAATTTGGACTTAGTTGGTGCGACTTTAGCTCTTGGGCTATTTCTCAAAATAAGAACATTTCCAATAAGTGTCAGCGCAACACCAATGAACGCCGATAACGTCCATTGGTAGTTCTCAAAAATTGTTGAAATTACCAAAGCAACAATGGGAAACAAAACTGTAACGTATGCAGATCTCTCAGCGCCAATACGTTTTAAAAGTGCAAAATAGACAGAGAAAGCAATCACTGAATTGAAAACTACAAGGAAGATAAGAGAACCCACATAGGAAAATCTACTATCAAACGTAAATGGACTGTCTCGAAAGACGGCGATCACACACATCACCAATGTACCGTAAGTCATTGCCCAAGCGAGCCCACCATGGCCACCAAGACCCGCCCTTTGGTTTCGTTCACCGATTAGTAAGCTTATGGCAAAGCTTGTCGTGCCAGCTAAACTTAAAAGAAGTCCAAGACCAACACCTTGTTTTAATTCCAAACTCTTAATCTCTGGCCAAAAAACTACAACGACCCCGAGCACACCGGTTAAACCTCCTATGAGAAGGGTCATTGAAGGTGCTTTTCGGTAATAAAATATGCCTGCGCCCATGCTGATGATAGATGCCATAGAGAACACAACTGCATTAAGACCACTAGGCAAATACCAAGCTGCGAGATAAAGAAAGACGATATTTAACGCAAACATGAAAGCACCCTGAAGCGCGAGGAAGGCGTGTTCTCCTGCGGCAAATCCTAACGTTTCTCTATTCATTTTTGCCCAAATGAACATAAATAACGCTGCTATTCCAAAACGATAGGCACCGGAAACTTCTGGTGAAACTATCCCCGTTTGGAAATCAAACATAATCCAAGAGGAACCCCAGATTAGAACTGTAGTTATGTAAAGCGTTAAGGTCATCGAGGCGCTAACGTAAAATGGCCGACGGAAGAAGGCCCGGAGACCTCATATTAGTAGGAGACTTAATTCTCAACAAACTATAAGTTAGTAACGACATGTTATGCGTCTGACACGCACGGCTACCTCTGTCCGGGAAACCCAATTTTATTCGTTACCCAATTGTAAGAAATATCACCACGACTTAACTACCCCATCCGACATACAAGGAGCACCCCAATCATGGCCATTGTATTAAACACCGTCAAAAAACGTTTAAAAATGGGTAAAATTTCTGCCAGTTTTAATGTTAGCCGACTTCGCACACCCGAGATTCCTCAAATCGCCAAGGCATGTGGGTTTCACTGGATCTTCATCGACCTAGAACACTCGACTATGGACCTGGATATGGCTGGCCAAATTTGTGCTGCAGCTTTGCCCACTGGTATCAGTGCACTAGTTCGCGTGCCTTCAGGTGACGTCAATAGGGCCGCGCGCATCCTTGATGCTGGCGCGCAGGGAGTAATCTTTCCTCATGTACAGAATGCAGACGAAGCCCGTAAATATGTAGACACTTGCCGTTTTCCACCCAAAGGTAGCAGATCACTATCTTATGGCGGTCCACAACTTGAATATGAGACCCTACCGGCGACAGAAGTTATGGAAGGCCTCAACCAAGAAACCCTGATCGTCATGATGATTGAAACACCGGAAGCCGTCGAGAACGCTACCAGTATCGCGGGCGTCGATGGTGTTGACATTTTACTCGTGGGTGGTTCCGACTTATCGGCTACGATGGGTATCCCCGGGCAATTCCAAAGTCCAAAATTTGTTGAAGCAATCAGCAGTGTCGCCGAAGCCACTTTGTCGGTGTCGAAGTGGCCGGGGTTGGGAGGCGTCTACGACGAGACCATTCTGCCAAGTTTCGCAAAGCTAGGTATCCGTTTCTTCCTAGGGGGTTCTGATCTGTCCTTCATACTTGCAGGCGCCCGTGCTAGAGGAGACTTCTTTAACAACCTCTAGCCCCTTGCAAGCAAATTAGATGGTCATCGGCATTTCAAAATAAACCAATCAACTTATTTATAAACGGGGTTCGGCCCCTACTAATACGAATGCAACAATTGATAATTTATTACTGCGATTAGACCAGGCATGATTTGTCCCTCGCTGCACTAAGACATCACCAGCCCTCAACTTAGTTTCACCGGCCGCCATCACCGCCCAAATTTCACCTTCCATTACAATTGCGTAATCCGTGGTCTGAGTTTCATGCATACCAGGTGTATCGGATGCATCATCATGTGCACTGCCACTACCCATTTCTTTGAACCCCTCCCCTACGTCGCCAGCCATCCAAATTTCGTCAGGTGGAAATTCAACAATCCTAAAAATCGTCCCAGCGGGATCGTGAGGTTCAATACTGTTTTCGCGGATCGCCGCATCTCGGTCGCCCATATTACTAGCCTTCGAGCCCGTTTCCCAGATTTCGTGCAATATAAGTTCCGGCATCGGTTCAAGGGACTGTGGGGGTGCACTATCCTTCCAAATAAATGATTTCCCGTCTTCAATTCGGTGTCCTGTAACGACGCGTCTAAAATTTTTGGGCATTATGGTTATCCTCAGTATCAAGCGGATAAAATTCTACTTTTTCCAATTATTTTTCTTCCTGGATTGTATCTTTAACAATTTAATCCCGTCAAATTTCACACCAATTGTCGATGATGCAGGGCCAAGAATGTCCCTTCCCGGATCGTGTTTCCAACCTTATTCCTGTGTCGAAATTCTTTCATTTCTGATTCACTAAATATTAAACTCATTATTTAATAATAATACTCTTAAATTATTGGTTCTTTCTTCTGGAGCCAGGCTTCTTACTAGAAGAAAAGCCACACCAGCTCTGAAACAGAGCCAAATAACAGCCTCCCCCGAAAAAGAGGCATAACATTATATAGCTAAAAACTGACCGCCTGCTGTTGCCTCCCCCGCAGGCGGTTTTTCTTTTTCCATCTTAGCTCTAACTTTTTTACATATAAGCATGGTTCAAAGGCCCAAAACCGACTATCCCATTCAATGGACTTTATGGGATGTACCCCACTTAATCTATTTTGAGCATCCATTGGCGAATTGTAGCTATTGACTCTTCAGGATGCTTCGCAACTAATTTTACGAGACTTGAGCGCTTTTGATGATAACGCTTTTTATTGCGCTCAAGTTTTGGTCCTAATTGATTTTGAAGATTCTTTATTTGATCAGGTTTGTTAATTGATATCCCGCCAAAGTGGCGACCTTGTTTTGAGGTTTTCTGAGTCATTGTACTCATACTTTAATAGCGCCCATTGGCTCTCTAAATTTAAGGTGTTACCCTGACCACTGGTGTTGAACCCCAATTTTGAAAAGCTATCAAGAATATATTTAAGTGTACAAGAATAATTTCAGATAGTACTTCATATCTAGGACCAATCTCCACCAATCAGATTTAGCCATGAGCTGCCAGTATATTAGCACCAAAAGAAAACTGCATGCCGGACTTCTTTTCAAGAAATAAAATGGCTCTCATGACGAGGACAGCATCATTTCATAGTCTAAAGCTATCAAAGTCATTTATCTTATCATCTATACATAGTTTGTATAAAATGTGTTCTAATTTTTATTAAGAACAAAAATAAATTAGAGGAAAATCTTGGAACAAAAAATTGCAATACTTGGAACTGGCGCTAATGGCAGTTGCGCAGCCGCCGACCTTACAAAGGCTGGGTACAATGTGCATTTAATTGATCAATGGCCAGAGCATGTCGAAGTAATGCGGAGAGATGGCGTTAAAATCTCCATGCCAAATGAGGAATTGTGTGTCCCGGTTGAGGCCTACCACCTTTGTGAATTGGCCTCTATGACCTGCAAATATGATGTCGTCTTCTTGTTTACAAAATCATACGATACTCGATGGGCGTGCGAACTTATTAAACCGTATTTACATCGAGAAGGCCTCCTAGTGGGCGTTCAGAATGCAATGACCGTGGATGATATCGTCGAAATCGTGGGCGAGGAACGAACCCTCGGCTGTGTCATTGAACTATCGTCTGAAATTTTTACCCCCGGCCTCGTGAAGAGAAATACACCGCATAGTAAAACATGGTTTGGTGTTGGAAATATTAATCCAAAGACCCTAGGTAGAGAAAAAGAAATTACCGAACTCCTGAGCCACGTCGGCAAGGTTTCTATCTCTGAAGATATTATGTCAGCCAAGTGGATGAAGTTAATCATCAATACCATGTGTCTTGCTCCAATAGCGCTCACAGGTCTCTCTGCCGCTGAGGGACCAAAACTGCCGGGCATGCGTGAAATGATATTTAAAATAGGTACCGAAGCTCTAAATGTAGGCCAAGCCTTGGGCTATAGGATACAACCCATTTTTGGCCTGACTCAAGATGAGGTAAAAGACACAAATAGACTTCTGGAAACACTATTCGAAAAACTTTTGGCAGACATCGGACCGGCCGCCCGGGACTGCACTCTGCAGGATCATCTGAAAGGTAGAAAGAGTGAAGTGGAAGACATTAACGGTTTAATTGTTAACAAAGGAAAAGAAGTTGGTGTAGTAACTCGCTGCAACTCCGTGATTGTCGAAGTTACGCGTCGCATCCAGTTAGGAGAATTATCGCCTAGCCCCTCAACCTTCGAGATCGCTAAATCAATGATCAATAATTTAGACAAATCTACAAACTAGGCGCAAAAAGTGAGAACTAATTAAAGGCTATACATACCCCGTTTGAACCTTCAATTCTCCAAGGCCGTGTTCAGGCGTATTTATTTATAATCTTTATGCAAGTCTTTTTGGATCTCAGGACAGACTTATAAATGTTAACACCAAAAAATCTACTTATCCTCGCATATGGCAACTTTTGATAACAAATTAAGAGTGGACAAGGTTTTCTTGCTCTACTGCATGTGGATCACCGAAATGTTTATCCGCTTTACAGTTGGTAACCCCACCATGATACCTAACGCCTGAGCCATTACAACTTTGGCATGGAACCTTCTTAATATATTTTTCAGGATAGGTTAGGATAGACGTCTCCCTATACGGATGCACTTGACCCTTGGTGCGCAACTCTACAACCATCCCCTTAACACAATCTGGACAAATCATCACAAATATCTCCTTACGTGAGTTTTGACGCATTTACACATTGGTCGTAAGGGCTCTATCTGGTTATCAACGAATTGTTTCCACGCTTCTTTATCTAAGGACCCAAACATAAAACCATCATGGCGCGCAAAGCTTACTGAAACATGAAAGCTTTCGAAATGTGTGATTATGGTAAACATAATTTCAAATGCGCCCAGACGGGGAAGATCGACGATGCTGCTTACGGTTGATAGAACTGTAAAAGAACTAGAAAATATTATCGGAGGCTAATTTATAAGTGTAAGTTTTTAAGTGTAAGATAGTTCCGGGTTTATAAAGTTAAATTAATTATAGTTTTTAAATTCAACTGAATTTAGGAGATATTAGAATGGATAAAGAGCTATTCGAGAAAGGACTTGCCAATCGAAAATCCACGGTCGGTGCAGAGTATGTTGAAAAAAATTTAGCGGCAGCGGATGAGTTTACACGTCCGTTTCAGGAAGCGATGACAGAATGGTGTTGGGGATTTGGTTGGGGAGATGAGACTATTGACGCCAAGACCCGTTCAATGATGAACCTCGCAATGATTGGAGCATTAGGGAAGATGCATGAATGGGAACTCCATTGCCGTGGGGCAATCAACAATGGTGTCACCATGGAAGAAATCCGCGCCATCATCCATGTGGTTGCAATTTATTGCGGAGTTCCACAAAGCCTCGAGTGCTTCCGTTCCGCCAGAAAAGTACTTCAAGAAGAAGGATTATTATAGTTGATGGAGGATAGTTAAATGAGGGATATCTTTGTTTCCTTAACAATAACTTCAACAACATTAATCAACACTCGATGCCTAACCGTATCAGGCTCTTTTGGTTTCGGAGATAAGTCGAAGTCAGAGAAATTCTAAATAATGATTTCTTACATACAAGGCGGAGAGAACGATAAATGAACAAAAGGATTGCTGTTTTGGGTACGGGCGCAAACGGTGCCTCTATAGCTGCCGACCTTACCAAGGCTGACCTCGACGTAGTACTTATTGATCAATGGCCGGAACATGTTGAAGCCATGCGCAATAATGGTATTCGCATTGAAATGCCGGAGGAAACACTGGAAGTTCCTGTGCGCGCATATCATCTTTGTGATATCTCAACCTTTGACGAGAAATTTGACGTTGTCCTACTTGTTATAAAAGCTTACGACACATCCTGGGCGTCCCACCTTATAAGGCCATATTTAAAAGACGATGGTTTATTGGTTGGTGTTCAAAACGGTATGACTATTGATGCTATTGCAGAGGTAGTTGGTTCACATCGGACCATGGGTTGTGTCATCGAAATAACTTCGCAATTGTTCAACCCAGGCATAGTTCAACGGGAATCTCCTCCCGACCGTTCTTGGTTTGCCGTCGGCGCTATCAATGATTTTACAACCGCTAGAGAAGCCGAGGTCAAAGAACTTTTGTCACATGTAGGAACTGCGGTAATTACATCGGATATCCGATCGGCCAAATGGATGAAGCTAATCAGTAACTGTACCACGCTGGCGACGTCGGCAATATTCGGAATACCGATGGCAGAAGCTGCTAGTAATCTAGATACGCGAGAATTAATGCTTCGCTCTGGCTCAGAGGCATTGACCGTGGGACAGAATTTGGGTTACCGCATCGAGCCTATTTTTGGACTTAGTGAAGACGACGTTCTTAACACCAACCGCTTGGTAGAGTTGATGCTGGATAAGGTCACCAGTTCATTTATAACTCCAGAAACGATAACAACCGTCCTCCAAGACCAAATGAAGAATCGCAAGAGTGAGGTTGAGAACATCAACGGGTGGGTGGTGGAACAACAAGAAAAACAGGGCAAGACCGCTCCTGTAAATGCGGCAATCGTTGAGATTTCTGCGCGGATTAAGCGTGGTACCCTCGAACCCGGTCTGGCAAACCTAGAATTACTTAAGAAACTGGTAGAAGGAAGTTAGGCTGTAAAACTCCAAAGCCATTGGAATTTGGTCAACACCCCCAATTGGTCCACGGTTTTAAACTCGAAATATATAAAGCTTAGCAAATCTATTAACTATTTCTTCATTTGAAGTATGGAAGTTGGGTGCGTTGCAGAAGCAACATGTTTCCGGTAGAAACTGAAAGAGACTTACAAATGACCAAATATTCTCGTGCTGAGCGTCGCCACTTTATTCCCACTAATGTTTGTCAAAAATTCTTAAGCCACGGTGCTCTAACACAGTTCAATGGACCTATTGGGCAGATAGAACCAAATATTGTGATCCCGCATAAGTATCCGAGACCCGGGGTAGATTGGCGTATTTTCCAAATGTGATTAAAATTTTTTAGGAAACTACTTCTGTTAAACTTACAATCGCTAACTTTTTTTTTGTTACTTGTCTTTTAAGGCAAAGCAGAAAAAGATAACGTTGGGCTTAACATAAACTAACCGTATTGGGTATTTTTACCGACGCTAATCGATGTCGGTACTAAATTTTCCATCGTTGTGTTTCAGTTTTAGGCTACCCAAAATCATCTTTCTATAACGCTCGTATATAGCAGGAGAGCAAAAAATGCTTATCAGGCAAGATGCGATTCGGCTCTTAATTGAAGAACGCTAACTTTTCTCTAATGCCGATTAGATCAATAAAAAGTCAGAAAACGTTGCTGGCCTTAGTTTATAGCTTTTTTACTAAAGCGACTATTTATTTCCTTACATATTTTCTAACTTAGTCTAATGGTCGGATTTTAATAATGAGCCTTAATATGATTGGTGACCCCAACAAACTTGTTACAGAGGCATATGCTACCAAGGTATTAGCTCGCAAACGACAACCTAAAGCGGAAAAATCAAATGAGCCGGGCTTTTTAATGCTAATCGGGTTGGCAGTTGGTTTAGCACTGTCGTTTACGATCAAATACTTTATGGGGTTTATAGGGTGAACTGGAGTTCCCTTTGAAATTCATCAATTTGCTAAATATTGGCTCATTTAACATATTAAAAATATTCAAGCGGAAACCTGTACTGTATTAGTTACAATTCCCCTAGTAACGTAACGAGACTAGGACTGACTACCTAGACGGGTTATTAATTGATATCCAATTTTTGTCAAAAAAAGCAGCGATAAAAGCCCCAGACGACTGACCAGACGACTGAAAAGTATTCACTGACCAATCATTAAGACAACGTCTGATGTGCTTAATGACATTTTCGTAGCAAAGGGAAAACTGAAGAACGTCTCCCTTTGCTAAGAACCCTATAAAAATTACCTATAATTTGATTCCGTTAATATTCTAGGATATCTCCGTCAGCTGCAGCCCCTGCAATAATGGTCGCAC
>PTLH01000053.1 GCA_002938035.1 Alphaproteobacteria bacterium MarineAlpha3_Bin6 | reverse complement strand
GATGCGGATGCCGTTGTCATTCTCGACACAGACGTGATCGCTTGGGATAAATTTTGCGCTATGGATTTTACTATGAATGGCCAACCGTATTGGCGAACCGAGCCATACAAAACGAATGATAATGATTTGATATGGAAAAACTGCGTTGAGTCGTTCCTTGGCGAATCAGTTTGTAAGAATTACATGCTCAAATACCCCGATAATCCGTACTTATTCACTCGAGAAGCCACGATTGGTTTTGCAGCACAAATAAGAGAACGGTACGATCTGAGCATCATTGATTTCTTTCGCCCCACTTCAGACGGTCTCAGGTTAAGTGAATTCTCCCTCTTTGGGGCTTACTTAGATAGAGTTAATCGCCACGGATATATCATAGTTGACTTCGACACATTCATAGGAGTGCCTGATATCCCACTCAAACAATATTGGTCCTGGGGTGGCCTTGACCCGTTGTTTGAGGATATTGATCAAATGATCCAATCGTGACTTCCCGCGTGAATAAGTACTGAATATCGGGAAGGAACCCGCGTTTCATTACAGACAATTGGCTCATGGCCTACCATTGAGACAAGCAATAGGAGATGCCAAATGCCGCATAAGTTTCAGATGCCCCAGAAATACATCGATCGAATGGTTGAACGTTTGGGGCGCGAGCATGTGCAAGAAACTCTAGAAACTGATAAGACTGCCCTAGTCGTTGTCGATATGCAAAATTACTTTATGGACGAAAGCCAACTCGCTGGTTGTCCTGTTGGCCAGACGATTGTCGACAACGTGAACCGTATAGCTGATGTAGTGAGACAAACTGGCGGCATGGTGATTTGGCTTCAAAACTTCATCCCCGATCACTCGACCGAGACGTGGAAGACCGCCCACGAACGTTATTCACCTAAAAATCAAGAAGTACGGCTCAAATCGATGAAGCCCGGTACATGGCCTTTTGAATTTTGGCCAACCCTCGATATACGTGAAGAAGACCATCAAATCATCAAACGTCGCTATAGCGCATTCATCCAAGGATCGTCTGATATAGAGCTAATCCTCACGGATAATGGGATCGAAAACATACTTATTTGCGGTGTAGCTACTAACGTTTGTTGCGATTCTACCGCTCGTGATGCGATGATGCTGAATTACCGCACGCTCATGGTTGCCGATGGCTGTGCTACTTTTAGTGATGAGGAGCATGCAAATGCACTAATTGCCTTCTACACTAACTTCGGTGACGTCCAGAACACCGATGAACTGTGCGCGCGCCTCGAAGCTTCAAACAGACGCAACGTCATTGCTGACCCAGCACATTAGAAAAGTGACATCATTTGGCAAACCGCGTTGATAATGATCAGCCACTTGGTGGCGTATATTGAACACCCTTGGCGACGCTGCGTATTTCCTCAACATCAACCGATTCTAAGGTGACTACGTTATCAACGGCTCCACTACCTCTGGCCATTAAGGTCATAGAAGCGACCACCGCAAATGAATCGACTTCGGAAATGACACAGAAGTCATATTGGCCACGTAAAATGTGGTAATCCACCAATTTGGCTCCAACGCTATTGTGCATAGCATCCATAGCCGCCCTACGATCAGAATAATCGGGGCCAACAAGTCCCGCAGCACCTTCATTGGTATAGGTTCCTAAAGTTAGGTATATAGACATCGATGTTCCTCCCTATTAGCAGAGTTAATCCTCGCATCGGGAGTTTATCGGTTGAGTTCTTGACCTACAACCGGGGGTGCTAGTTGCCTAGAGCTTACACTCCTAAGTGGAAGCGAGATTAGCAGCCGGGTGAGTACGACGATGATTAGAAGGACTTTACTTCAATCGAATTCCGTCATTTTTGCCACCCAAAAATCTATTGGGCTTGAGGAACATCGACAGGATCAGCGCCCCGTCCGGCCCTCCCCATGCATCGTGTCTGCTTCCCGCCGGTCGCCAGACATAATTTCCGGCAAATACTGTTCCTTCATCATCCACGAGTGAGCCTTCGAGAACAAAGGTCTGTTCCAGCTCTACATGTTCGTGAAAGGTAAGTTTAGAACCCGGTGCCCATTTGAACATGGCAGTCATCATCCCCGTCTCTTCGTCCTCCATCAGCACCTTCATTTCGATACCTTCGCAGGGTGTTGGTTTCCAGGGGATTTCATCTACCTCCACAAACCTTGAAGCGAGGTCCGGCAGGCCCTCATGCCTCTCAAAAAGAGGTGTAGTTGCAACCATCTTTCCATCCTTCATCAAAATAATAGTTTCCTATGTTCACTATGTGACCGTCAAGCTTCTATCTTTCTTAAGCCTAAATAACACGCCCGATCCGCTGCTCAGCAGGCTTTCAGGACTAGAAGGATGGAGCCTCACCTTAAGGCGGCTACGGGCTATGTCTGAAGCAAGCGTTTTTCAGTTCCCAACTTACACTTAATTATCCACAACCTGTCCGAATTAGAGATAATGGGCTGGGACCAATTTACAAGTTGACCTTTTGAAGAAGTCCATTATTTCAAGGAGAGAGCCTTCGGTATGCCAACTTTCGGTAAAAACAGGTATAGAAAACTCCCACCAAACACTCCGTACGCAATAGTAAATTTGTGGAGCTTCAACTGTTTTATCTATTTTGGTCGTGCGCGAATACAGCTTTAATGGCCAACTC
Source organism: Alphaproteobacteria bacterium MarineAlpha3_Bin6 (assembly GCA_002938035.1). GTDB lineage: Bacteria > Pseudomonadota > Alphaproteobacteria > Rhodospirillales > UBA2165. The sequence goes on along the minus strand of PTLH01000053.1, from coordinate 12,683 downwards.
CCATTCGTCAACGTTGAAACCCTCTGGTCCAAGAGCCTAATGAACCAGCCTTCTTGAAGCAACGTTAAGCATAGGTTAGACAGAAATCATGACTGATCACTCTCCTCTGCCTCGACAACCTTCTAACCAACCCGTAACAGAAAATACGGGCACACCACGTTCCATGGTTCAAGGCGTTATTTTTCGTCACCCAATTTATGGAATGGGGTTGGCCTTCCTTGGGGCGCTGATCATTACGCCTGATACGCTGCTCATCAGGCTTTCCGGGTTGGAGGCGTGGAGCCTCACCGTATGGCGTGGTTTGTTGATTGGCATTAGTCTACTTGTCACCTGGGGAGTCATGGCACGAGGTCAGATCTTAAAAGATCTTAGACAGATTACCAGGACGTCTTTTGCTGTCATTTTATTTGCAACAGCTGGCAACAACATAGCCTTTAACTTCGCTACCATCGAAACATCGGTCACGGTTGTTTTAACCGCCCTCGCCACGGCACCTGTCCTTGCTGCGGGCTTGAGCCTCCTGGTTCTCAAGGAAATGACAACGCCAAAGACCTGGTTCGCTATTATGGTGACCCTTTTAGGGGTTATGATTGTCATCTTCAATGGTGACGGCGCCACGGCTGCACCAACAGGCAACGTTTTATTTGGTGGTCTTCTCGGTCTCATGAGTGCACTTGGCCTTGCTGTGGTATTTGTGTTTATACGAAAATCACCAAATGTGCCTATTCTGCTGGCAGTGGCGTTGGGAAACATTTTATCCGGCATAATTGGTTTTGCTGGGGTTTCTGTGGGTTCCCTCTTTAGCGGTTCATTATGGCCAGTACTGTTGATGGGATTTGGCGTGATGCCACTGGCTATGGCACTGCTATCAACTGCTCCTCGTTATACAGCGCCAACGAATGTGACGCTTTTTATGCTTTTGGAAATGGTTCTAGGACCAATTTGGGTATGGCTTGGAACAGGGGAGCAACCAAGTTTTATGATGATTTTCGGTGCTGCCATAGTCTTGGCAACCTTAATAATCTATATTTTGTCTAGCGCAAAAAATGAGACCTAAGGTCGTTCGCTATAATCCAAGCGAAACCTGGAACCGGATTGGGGAAGTTTGTCGTTTCTTTGCCATATCTCATTGCGTCAGAAAACCGGTCTCACGCTATCCCTCCAAATAAATAACAAGCTCTAGGATGACTGCATGGATCACGCATCAAACCGAGATTTGACATTGGAAATAACCGCCGCACATATTGCAATTATCGCCTGGCAAATGTGTTGTTAACATGGTTTATAATTCAAAGTAAGAATTATTGATGAGTGGAGGGAAGTCATGACTAATAACAATCAAATCAGAAAGACCAATGGCCGAGGCCAGCTCTATCAAAGTGTTCTTGATACTGTGGGGGATACCCCAGTAATTCGGATTAATCATTTAGCGCCCAGTCATGTTGAGCTTTATGTCAAGGCGGAGTATTTTAATCCAGCAGGCTCAGTAAAAGACAGACTTGCACTCAATATCATTGAAGACGCGGAGAGAAATGGCGAACTAAAGCCAGGTCAAACGGTCGTTGAAGCAACATCTGGCAATACAGGAATCGGTTTAGCTATGGTGTGTGCACAAAAGGGATACCCCTTGGTTCTAACGATGGCTGAATCATTTTCTGTCGAGCGCCGCAAGCTTATGAGGATGTTTGGTGCAAAGGTAGTGTTGACACCTAAAGAAGCAAAAGGGATGGGCATGTACCAAAAGGCTGTAGAGTTAGCAACTGAAAACGGTTGGTTTTTAGCAAGCCAATTCGAAACCAAAGCAAATGCTGATATTCATGCATCCACGACCGCTCAGGAAATTTTAGGTGATTTTGATGGTCATAATTTAGACTATTTTGTAACTGGCTATGGAACTGGTGGAACCGTGGCGGGAGTTGGTCGGGAACTTAGAAAAGCTCGTCCAAACACTAAAATAATTTTAACTGAACCAGACAACGCGGCTTTAATTGCTTCTGGTATTGAGCAGGAACGGACATCTGATGGAGCCCCGGCGCTTAGTCATTCCGCTTTTCAACCACATTTAATTCAGGGATGGACGCCGGATTTCATCCCACTCGTACTGCAGGAGACAATTGACCAAAAACTTTTCGACGAAAATATTCCAATCTCTGGCCCAGAAGGTATTGAGTGGTCAATTCAACTGGCTCAAAAAGAAGGAATATTTACGGGTATTTCCGGGGGGGCGTCATTTGGAGTTGCCATTAAAGTAGCCCAAGCTGCAGAAGGTGGTTCTGTCATTCTAGCTATGCTTCCGGACACCGGGGAGAGATATTTGAGCACCATGCTGTTTGAATCTATTGAAACTGAAATGGACGAAGAAGAGTTGTCTTTAATGCGTTCAACACCAGGATTCCAGTTAGTGGATGAACCATGACGCTATAAATTATTCATACAATTTTATCACTGGTGTTGACGAAAATTGAACGCGAAGTTTGCTTTGAGAATGGCTTTCTGGCTCTTGGAAAGTATAGGGTCTGTATATTGCGGGGTCTATCTTTCGGGATTTCAGTCCTTCCATATTAATATTAGTCCACAATTACCCTTCAAATCGTAGTTCTTAAATAGGCTAATATAATTTACCTTTATGGCTTTCAAACTTTCTCCTAACGTACTTGCGATCTTCCTGATGATTATGTCCGTTGGCGCCGCGTCAGGGTTGGATTCGATCGTGAAGTTCGTTGCCAATGAGGGGATGCATCCAATCCAGATTGTTTTTTTTCGAAACTTATTTGGATTGGTGGTGCTTTTACCGCTATTCCTGAAATCGGGGTTTTATCAACTCCGTACTAGCCGATTGAGTTTTCATATTCTTAGGGGGGGCATTCATTCTACATGTATGATTTCTTGGTTTATAGCGATTACACTCATCCCTTTGGCTGACGCGACGGCGCTTTCCTTTCTTACCCCTATCTATGCTTCTGTTGGTGCAATCCTGATTATGGGTGAACCATCTCGACAGCCACGTTGGATAGCCATTGCCATTGGGTTCATCGGTATGCTGGTTATTCTACGGCCTGGATTTGCAGAAATTAGTTTAGGCTCGATACTAGTGGTGGGCTCGGGAATTGCCATGGCCACTTCAAAGTTGATGGCAAAATCCCTCACCCGCACAGACACGCCCGCTACCATCGTTTTTTTTATGAGCCTCATGGTTACGTTTATCTCATTTTTTCCGGCGCTTTTCTTTTGGAAATGGCCACCCCTAGAATTATGGTTTTGGTTGTTAATACTCGGTGCAGGGGGGAGTTTTGCCCATATAGTACAAACCCATTCCTATAGGATGGGAGAAATAACGGTGGTAGAACCAATGTCCTATTTCCGTTTAATCTGGGCAACGGCGTTTGGCTTCCTACTGTTTGGCGAGGTGCCTGAAATTTGGACATGGATTGGCACTGTAATCATCATCATGGGAGCATTACTTTTAACAAGAGAAGAATCCCAAAAGAAAGACCAGGTGCCAGAAATAGCATCTATAGATCACACCTAGTATAACGATATTTTGTACTTTGCCTGCGGTAACGACTTCTAAATATGTATTTGAACGGGGCGGATTAATCAAAAGTGTGTCTATAAATTAGTTGCCGAAAAACTGGCAAGTTAGTTTTTGGAAATAGGCGGAAGATAAAAATTGGTAATGTCATTTAAAGGATTTGATGAACTTGAAATTTATTCCGTCCTGTGAGGGCCTGTTTAATTTTAAGTTCGAGGAGTTCGGGATGAGTATAACAAGTATCTATATCCAAGTAGTTCGACGTAAGAACCCATTTTCTAAACAGTTCATCCCTTTGGAAAAGGGATTGATGGAAGTCAAATCCCTCTTTCCCGCTTATCTGACATAATTTTTTAAGGTCATCTGGAAGCTTGCTATCCAACTTTAGATAATACTGTCCAATATTAGAAATTTGTTCGGGATCAATAGTATTTCCAACCAGACCAATAAAGTCCTTAGACGGAAAGCTCGTATTAGATTCCGGTAAGAGTCGCATTAAAATGTAACCATTCCCTCACCAAATATTAAATGGCGTATTCCATGTGGGTCGGATCTTCTTGCAGCAGGTAAATAATGCGCGACCACGGCGTCAGGGTTATAGAGCGCCTTATAGCCACATCGTTGAATTTTCCGTCCTACGCCAACTTCGCCATCACCAACAAAATGTGAAAGATGTTCTGGCATGTCTCCAGGATGAATTTTTCCCGCCTCCATTAAAGCCTTTCGACGAACCAGAAAATTTCTTCCCCCAAAAAAAAACTGCGGATTTTTTTTTGATTTTATCACCAAAATTTAGCATTCCCCATAGTGCCGACCAGATCCCCCATTGATTTTGTTTCACAAATTCCCTTTGCCAATGGGGCGGCTTTTCTTCAAATTCAGGAAGCATTTTTCCGGTTGTTATTCCAACTTCTTCATTTTCAAAACATTCAATCACGCAATTGGACCAACCGGGAAGGGGACGAACATCATCGTCGATGAAAGCAAGTAATTCCGATCTGGATGCAAACAACGCACGATGCCAGCCAACTAATTGTCCAGGCCACCGATCAAAAATATAGCGGAAATGAGGAAATCGTTTTTCAAATATTTGACAGATGGTCATCGTGGCATCGGACGAGCCGTTGTCAGAAACAATCACTTCAATCTTTTCAAAAGGATTATCTGATTTCAACAATGCGTCGAGTGTCCGTGCCAATGACGATGCTTAGATCCATTAGTTTAGACTTATCCGACAAGGAGTTTAAGCGCTGTATCGGCGAATGGTATTATATTGAACCTACAAGCCACGCTATCCTTCGAATCAGGAATTCTCACACCGATACTATTTTTCCGAATTAGAGAGCAAAGTGTCAGTATATTTTTGGTCGCGGTAATTACCCGAAAGTACGGGTTTATAACGTGGAGGATTTTTGCTGTCAGTACATGTTGGAATACACTGTATAAGAGCATCATAATTTGGTTGATGAAAAAATACGATTGAGAGTCTACGTGCAGATGTGGCCACCTCTGATGGAGGGTTGGAGACACGATGGAGATTTGATATCCATTTGTCGTTGGTCCATTGCATCAGCAGATCCCCAATATTTATGACAAAAATTTCGGGCCGAGTTTGAACTTCAATCCAATTACCTTGACGAGTACGCACCTGTAAACCTCCAACTTCGTCTTCACCCATTAAGATTGTCATCCCTCCGTAATCTGTATGGGGACCGGCGCGGAGTTGACCCTCCATTGGGGATTGTCGTTGCGGTGGGTAGTAATTAATCCGCATTGCGCTGACATGTTTATCCATCTTATCATCGAAGTGATTTTGATTTATGCCTAGTGCAATGGCCGATATCTGCATCAAATGTTTCTCAAGTATTTCCATTTCCCGGTAATAATTAAGGGCAATGTTCTTAAACCCTGTTGGGCGATCAGGCCAGATATTTGGTATGAAATATTTCTGGCCTTCTCTACCCGTGTGGTATTCGTCATCGGGCCATTCGTTGGGGCCAATATGGTAAAATTCTTTCAAGTCTGGGGGTTCCCCAGCGATCGATGCCCTTCCAAGTGCTTCTCCGGCAAAAACGCGATAACCGCGGGGTGTTCCATCTACGGGATGAATGAATTTCATTTTATTTTCCAGAGTTTGCTCAAAGAACTCATGGCTAATTTTCCGAAACCCATTGATAAGCGACTTCTCGACGCCGTGTCCGGTAATGGCAAAAAAACCTAGATCCATGCATGCAGAATTAATTTGCTCGGCCACCATCTTTTTCCCCTCAAATGTTCCATTATAAGAGGGGGATAGGTTAATTAGAGGCACCCCAACATTTGTCATAGTTTCTCCAACTCTTGGCCAATATTGAGAACGTCGGTCTCTAAATGGTGTAAGTGCAATCTTAACAACCGTCTCTCAATTGGTCGAGCTTGCTTCTGGTAAAGAACATAAATTCAGGAAAAGTTTGTAATTAAGAAAAGTATAGAAATCAAAGAGCAACGGTGTTGAGAGACAAACATTTATATAACCACGGCTACAAATGTTTAAGAGCTTTTCTCAGTGGGTAACATTGAAGTAATGTAACAATATCATGATGTCGGGGGAGGCCTAGGCCATGCATACCACGATTGTCGGTGGGGCTATATTGCCTCATGCACCACAGTTTTTCACTATGCCGGAGACGGAAGACAAGAAAACCGTTGCCCGTGTTAAAAAGGTGGCCGCGAAAATTGGGAAAAAGCTGAAGGCGCTAGAGCCCGATCTTTGGATAATCTTCTCCAATGATCACGCAGAGCAATTTTTCCACAACACTGCACCACCATTTACCCTGCATGTCGGTGGCGAGGCGTCGGGCAAGTTTGCCGGGCATAGTTTCCACTGGAAGATCCAGGGAGAGATTGCGTTAGAATTGGTCCGCCAACTCTATAAGCAAGGCTTTGACCCCGCCTTCACCAGTACGGCACGTATTGACTACGCAACAGGCATTCCTCTCACCCATCTCGGAGTGACTTCGCCAGTTTTACCAATCTACGTGAACGCATATTTACCGCCGCAGCCCACCCCAGAACGTTGCTACGCTTTTGGACAGGCGCTGGAGCTTTGTGTCACAGCGATGGGTTTGCGCACGGTGGTACTTGCGAGTGGTGGAATGTCACACTTTCCTGGCACTGACCGATATAGTAACCCAGCTTTATCCTGGGATAAGAGGGTGCTTGCAAGAATTGCAGAAGGTAACCTTAAATCTTTGGCTGGATACGATGAAGCTGAGCTCGACGAGAACGGTAACGTCGAATTGCGTTGTTGGGCCTGTGCCGCCGGCATGTTAGGCGAGCGCAAACCAGATGTGGTTTCAATGGAACCTAGTTGGCATCACAACTACGCTTCACTCGCTTGGTTCAAGTCACAAGCGGTGGATTATCAGGCACACTATCCGTCAATCAAGCCAGAGTTAGTGGCACTTACTTCTGCGTTACATGGGCTAGCACATGATACACATGAACGCGACCAGTATTTGGAGAGTCCAACAGCGTATGCAGACCGTTTCAACTTGATCCCGGAACAGCGAAATTCACTAATCAAGATGGATGTATCAGCCATGTTGGCAATGGGAGTTCATCCGCTGGTACCGTTTTTGGCGCGTCTGAACCTTGGGCTCGATGATGGAAAATCATGAGAATTGAAAATATTTTAGGCTACCAGATCGAAGCATCTGTTAATGCTTTGAAGCAGGTTCTTGAACCCATTGAGACGGCGCGAGGCCTTCCCAATGCGTGCTATACCGAACCAGCAAGTATAGAAGCTGAACAGCGCCGATTGTTCGGTGACGGGTGGGTTTGCGCTGGGTTTGTTACGGATGTGCCATCTATTGGTGATCTTTTCCCGTTTGAATTTTCTGGTTTGCCGCTTTTCATGGTCCGTGGCGGGGATAACGTGATCCGGGTTTTCCATAACGTCTGCAGTCACCGGGGAAGCATCCTTGTGGAGGAGCCAAAAACGGTCAAGAAATCCGTTGTTTGCCCATATCACAGCTGGTCATACGCCTTGGAAGGAGAACTTATTTCATCACCCCATATAGGGGGACCGGGGAAGCATTCTTGCCCATACCTTGACAAACATAGCGTTGCACTTAGTAAAGTGCGAAGCGCCGAATGGTTCAATCTTGTCTTTATAGACCTATCTGGCCTGGCACCGGAATTCAGTGAGTATATTTCTCCCGTTGTGCAGCGGTGGAAAGAATTTGAGGGTATCCCGCTTGTCCATACCGGTGTTGACAGTACCATCACTCTCGAAATTGACTGTAACTGGAAACTCGCAATTGAAAACTATTGTGAGGCGTATCATTTGCCTTGGGTTCACCCAAACTTGAATAGCTATTCACCACTAGAAAGTCACTATTCAATTGTAGGCGAGAATTTCTCGGGTCAGGGGAGTGATAGCTATTCGCCGAGTTTCTCCCATGAGGTCAAAGAATTTCCAACTGCTCCAGGCTTGCCCTCATTTTGGGAGACCCGAGCGGAGTATATTGCCCTTTATCCGAATGTCCTCTTGGGTATTCATCGGGACCACTTTTATGCTGTTCTGATTACGCCTGAAGGCTCAAGACGAACCCACGAGCGGCTCAAAATATTTTATTATGACGAAACGGTTCGGAAATCCTCATTTGATGCCGCCAGGGAGGCCAACCGCAAACAATGGCAAAGCATTTTTCTAGAAGACAGGAGTGCCGTGGAAAGCATGCAACGCGGTCGTCAATCTCCAGGTTTTAAGGGCGGTGTGTTTTCACCAGTGATGGAACAGACGACATACGCTTTTCACGCTTGGGTTGCGCGGGCGTTATTGGAGGGTAGGGGATCAAAGGTGGCTACGTTTGATTAAGGGATCCGTCCATCCTATAGGTGTAGCTTGGAAAATAAAGCCTAGGCATGCATCTTTGGTCTAGTACTAATGGCTCACATTGCCTAAAAGGCAAGGCTAAGACCCTAGGACGCCTGCTCATTTCGAAATACCTGTATGTCGCTACGACTTTGTACCAAGAGTAATATTTAAGATAGTCTTGAAAAACCTTTATTGAGAGGAAAACAGTTTGCTCGAGACAGACGAAAGCTTGTTCGCGGTTTCGAACCAATGGCTCCAGGATTTTGAGAAGTCGATAACGGATTCAGATTATGAAAGCTTAATGGTGTTGTTTCATGATGATTGTCACTGGCGTGATCTATTAGCCTTCACCTGGCACATACAGACCGTAAGCGGCATCGAAAAAATTAAAAACGCGCTAAAATTTCATAATCCAAAAGTGAAGCCTTCTGGGTTCAAGGTGGATAGTCACCGGACTGCACCTCGTATAGTGACCCGAGCGGGGGAAGAGGTAATTGAAGCGATATTTTGTTTTGAAACTAAATTTGGACAGGGAAGTGGTGTCCTGCGATTGCTTCCAAGTAGTAGGAATAATGATCCTCTAAAAGCATGGACTTTTGTGACAGTTCTCGACCAACTATCCGGCTTTGGGGAACAGCTTGGAAGAAAAAGACCAAAAGGTGATGCCTATTCAAGGGATTTTCAAGGACCAAATTGGCTTGATGAGAGAAATACTGCTATCGCTTATGCGGATAGAGACCCGGCGGTTCTTGTAGTTGGTGGAGGGCAGGCAGGGTTGACTATCGCAGCACGTCTTCGACAATTAAACGTTGACACTCTCATCGTTGACCTTGAAAAACGGATTGGAGATAACTGGCGAAGTCGATACCATCGGTTGACTTTGCATAATCAATTACACGTCAACCACTTGCCTTACATGCCATTTCCACCAAGTTGGCCAGCCTATATACCCAAAGATAAGCTTGCAAATTGGTTTGAGGCTTATGCTGAAAGCATGGAGCTTAATTTTTGGACAGAAACGGAGTTTCGAGGGGGTACTTACGATCACAATAAAAAAAATTGGTCTGTCGTTTTACATAAAGATGGTTGCGAAACTCGAAAAATTCATCCTCGCCATATAGTTATGGCAACTGGTGTAAGTGGAGTTCCGAAATTACCGAATATTCCCAGTTTACAACAATTTGGAGGCCAAGTCATTCATTCTAGTGAATATAAAAATGGTAAGGATTGGGAGGGGAGCAGAGTATTGATAATTGGCAGTGGAACCAGTGGCCATGATATTGCACAAGACCTGTACTCGAATAATGCTGATGTTACACTGGTTCAGCGAAGCCCAACCACTATCGTGGATATTGAGCCAAGCGCTCAGCTTCCTTATGCGCTATATGATGAAGGACCACCCATTGAAGATTGCGATCTTATATCAGCTTCTACGCCATTCCAGTTGCTGAAAAGATCACATCAACTAATAACCGAACAAACCAAGATTTTTGATAAAGAACTCCTGAACGGTCTCTCTAACGTCGGTTTCGAATTGGATTTCGGTGAGGATGATACTGGTTGGCAATTTAAATACCTCCGACGTGGTGGTGGCTACTATTTTAACGTTGGATGCTCCAATTTAATTGTTGAACGTAAAGTCAGGTTAGTCCAGTTCTCTGAAATTGATGGCCTAATAAGCGATGGGGTTGAATTAAAAAATGGCGATAGACTGAAGTTAGATTTGGTCGTACTCGCAACGGGATTTGAAGGGCAAGAATTTATCATTAAAGAAATGTTTGGAGCTAAAATAGCAGATAGTGTTGGTCCTATATGGGGATTTAATTCTCAACAACAGGAGTTGCGCAATATGTGGGTAAGAACAGGGCAGGCGGGTCTCTGGTTTATTGCAGGCAGTTTCGCACAGTGTCGAATATATTCGAAATTCCTGGGGTTACAAATTAAAGCTTGTGAGGAAGGTCTTATACCTCTTACCCAGTGAATTAAATTTTATTGAAAGGATAAGGAAAGAATAATGCATGTACGTCTGCGATTAGATCGATTTCTGTTTTGGTTGAATGCAAATACATTCGTGTTCTCGTCATTTTATTTACTTCTATCTTTTGGTCTAATCCGAGCGCCAGTTCCAGCCTCGTAACTTAGTGCAATCGTACTCAAATCAGCTTGCCATCCGAAGTCATTTCCAATTTCCGAGAGCAGCGCGCTAGCTAAAGTGCCAAGGGGCATTTCTAGATCATGCAAAGATGCGAGATTTAGTGCGACGTTACTGTCCTTGTACATCAAGCTTGTCGTAAAACCCTGATTCATTTTTCCTGATAGTATGTTATCGGGGAGGGTAATTTCCGTAGCGTAGTTTCGCCCTGAGCTTTTTTGTATTGTATTGACCGCGGTCTCCGGGTCGACACCATCTTTCACGAGAAGAGAAACAACTTCAAAAGTTGCTAATCGACAGATAAGATTGAGAAGATTATTCCCCGCTTTTATAGCGTGACCGGAGCCCAGTTCACCTGAATAAATTACATTTGTACTAATTTTTCGTAATATTGGTGAAATTCTATTGTACTGCTCTAACGACCCACCAACCATTATGGCTATATTTCCCTCTTGAGCTCCGCGGGGACCGCCACTAACTGGTGCGTCGATAAACTCAATTTTCATTTGTAAAAGAATTTTGGCAATTTCGCGGGTCATATTTGGATCGCCCGTCGTCATATCGACTATCAAGCTACCCTTTGAGAGTTTACTCGATAAACCCCCGTCACCGAGAACAACTTCTTTAACAGTTTCAGAGTTTGGTAGAGAAACGAATACAAGATCCGTTTTTTCGGCAAGGTCCGCTACGCTATCGGCAGCTTTTGCCCCTAACGCAACGATCGGATCTATTCGGCTTTGATCCAGATCAAATACGACCAAAGGTGTAGTTTGCGCAAACCGTTTGGCGAGAGGGCCGCCCATATTGCCTAGCCCAATAAAGCCGATCCGCCTTAATTCACCCACTTACTCGTCCATTTCAGGTGTAGTGGTCGTGGAGGTCGCTTTAAACGGATCATCGCCGAATATGGCGGCGACATCCCCCCACCTTACGGGGGTACTATTTATTTCAGCTTTAAACGGACGTAATGCATCACAGACGGCATTTGCAATTACGACGGGGGGTGCAATGGCGCCACCTTCACCTAGACCTTTGATACCTAGTGAATTTAGAGGTGAGGGCGTTTCTTGGTGAATAACAGTAATCGGCGGTACATCCGAAGCTGACGGTAGAAGATAGTCCATAAAACTGCCGGTTAGGAGTTGACCGTTTTCATCGTAGGTAATTTCCTCCAGCAATCCTCCACCTAGTCCCTGGACCAAACCTCCCTTGACTTGTCCATCAGCAATTGCTGGGTTAACTAAAACACCAGCATCGTGAACTTCAACATAATTTTCTATCAATACTTGCCCGGTAGCGGGGTTTACTTCAACGATCGCGGCATTTGAAGCATAGGCCCACGTAACAGTTGGTGGTTCGTAATAAGAAGTTACCTCGAGGCCAGCATCAATGCCTTCGGGTCGTTTGTGACCCCATCCTGGCCGTGCTGCAGTTGCGATGTCGCGGAAGGAAATATGCATCCCTGGAACGCCTTTAACGCCGACACCACTATCTCTTAATTCCAGGTCTTGCTCCCCCGTCTCTAAAATATCACTCGCGATTGCAAATACCTTTTCTTTAATTTCATCACTAGCTAACTGTATTGCGCCTGAAGCGGTAACAGTGCTTCGACTAGCGAGGGTGCCGTACCCCATAGTGACATGGGCTGTATCGGCGACTGTTACGTAAACATCTTCGATTGGTACTTTCCATAAATCTGCGGTTACTTGTGCAAATACAGTTTCATGACCTTGCCCTTGAGGGCACGCGCCGGTCGCAACAACAATCTTACCAGTCGCATCTATTTTTACCCTTGCACCTTCGAATGGACCCACACCGGTACCTTCCACATAGCATCCGAGGCCGAGGCCGATGTAACGGCCCTGACTTAGGGCATCTTTTTGACGCTTACGGATTGATTTCAAGCCACCAAGTTCCTCTAGCGCTCGCTCAAGTGCCTTGGGATAATCCCCACTATCGTAAACGATAGGAACGCCATCACGGTAAGTCAGGCCGACTGAATATGGCATCTGATCCGCTTTGATCATATTCCGAAATCGGACTTCTGCCGGATCAAGATCTAATTCATTCGCTACGAGGTCCACCGCCCTTTCCATAGCGAAACCTACTTCAGGTCGGCCTGCGCCTCGGTAAGGTGC
>PTLH01000052.1 GCA_002938035.1 Alphaproteobacteria bacterium MarineAlpha3_Bin6 | reverse complement strand
ACGCCATGGTAATTGGCGACCCAGAGGTAGAATTGGGTCTAGAGATTTTAATAGACCACCCGCGGGAGGTTGGCGCCGATCGTTTATGCAATGCCGTAGCTGCGCACGATACCTATGGTGGCCCCCTGCTTATTTTGGATTTTGGTACTGCTACTACCTTCGATGTGATCAATAATGAAGGGGATTATTGTGGTGGAGCAATTTATCCCGGCATAAATTTATCTCTTGAAGCTCTCCATCATGGGGCAGCTAAGCTACCACGTGTCGCAATTGATAAACCGGATGCCGTTATTGGAAAGGATACTGTCTCTGCGATGAGATCCGGTATTTTTTGGGGGCATGTTAGCATGATTGAAGGGATGGTTGCCCGCATTTCCAATGAGTTTGGGTGTTCAATGAAAGTAGTTGCGACAGGTGGTTTAGCAGACCTTTTTCACACTTCATGTGATGCAATTGATATTTGTGATCCTAGCTTAACTCTTCGAGGCCTTTTCACGATATTTAAGGCGAATGAGAAACTTAGAAACACGAATAGGTAACCCCCTGGAAAAAGAACTACTTTTTGTGCCGTTAGGTGGTACTGAAGAAATAGGGATGAACTTCAATCTCTATGGGTTAGGCGCGCCCGAGAAGCATGATTGGTTAATTATTGATATGGGGATAACGTTTGGTGATGATTCAACACCAGGCGTTGAAGTTATTGTTCCAGATCCCTCTTTTATAGCAGAAAGACGAGAAAAATTACTAGGTATCATTCTGACGCATGGTCATGAAGATCATTTAGGTGCAGTACCATACCTTTGGGATAGACTGCGATGCCCTATTTACGCAACTCCTTTTACAGCTGAACTCCTTCGGGAGAAACTCAAGGTAAATGGAAGTCTGTCTGAAATAGAAATTTTAGAAGTCCCCCTGCGAGGGCATTTTACAGTTGGACCGTTCTCGCTAGAATTGATTACATTGACACACTCCATGCCCGAGCCAAACGCGATTGTCATTAGAACGCCTCTTGGGTCCATCTTCCACACTGGTGACTGGAAATTTGACCCTGAACCAGTCGTCGGCAATGTTTCAGATGAAGCAGCCTTAGCGGCTCTAGGAGACGAGGGTGTACTGGCATGTATTGGAGATTCAACTAATATATTTGTCGATGGAAACTCTGGTTCCGAATCCTCTCTCCTTGAAAATATGACAAAACTTATTGGCAAATCTACTGGAAAAGTTGCGGTAACCTGTTTTGCTTCTAATGTTGCGCGCATAAAAACTATTTTTAATGCTGCAACCGCTAACGATCGTGCCGTTGCGTTAGTAGGCCGTTCTCTATGGAGAATCAACTCTGCTGCACGAAAAACGGGTTACCTTGTTGACCTCCCGCCGTTTTTAGAAGCAGCAGAAGCTAAGCATATACCAAGCAATGAAATACTTTACATCTGTACAGGTAGCCAAGGTGAACCACGTGCTGCTCTTTCCAGTATTGCGTCAGGAAATAACCGAGAAGTTACATTTGGACAAGGTGATACGGTGATCTTTTCATCGCGAATTATACCTGGTAACGAACTATCAATCGGAAGGCTTCAAAACAGGCTCATTCAAATTGGTGTTGATGTAATATCAGAGCATAATGAGTACATACATGTCTCTGGCCATCCAGCTCGGGAAGAACTTATCAAAATGTACCAATTGATCCGCCCACAGATTGCTATCCCTGTACACGGAGAGCCTCGACATCTTGTTAAGCACGTTGCATTAGCAAAAGATTGTCAGGTTCCGGAGACGGTCTTGGTAAAAAATGGATCGAGGGTTAAATTGGGACCAGGGCCTGCCACAATTATCGATGAAGTCTCTGTTGGTCGTTTTTCTGCCGAAGGGACACGGCTCCATAGACTTACTGGAAAAGTAGTAAAAGATCGTTCTCGCATCATCTATAACGGTGTTGTTGTTTTAACTTTGATATTGGATAAAAAAGGCGGCATTGTTGGGCTACCTAAATTAACAACACATGCCCTTATGGATGACGATGAGGTAACGTATATAGTTGAAATCTTGACGGATAAAATTAAGGAAGCATTTAAAGATTTAAGTCCGGAAAAGTTACGGGACGATGATGTAGTACAGGAAACGGCTCGTATTACAGTTAGAAAAAGCCTTAGAGAAACCTACGCTAAGCGGCCACTTGTGACAGTTCATATTGTTAGAATTTAATAGGGAACAGGAATTTAATAGATGGGCCTGGTTACCGGTGTTGCTATTTACTTTGTTATTTGGTGGATCACTCTATTTGTGGTTCTGCCCTTTGGGGTTGAACAAAATCAAAATGTTAAGGAAGGGAATGACCCCGGAGCCCCGGTCCAACATCGTATGTTAAAAAAAATGGCTATCAATACGGGATTAGCCTTTGTTCTTTGGTCAATTATTTATATCGTCGATGTTTATGATATTATTACTATAAAAGACTTAGTTTCTACCCACAGCATTAATAATTAAGTATCTGTATTTAGTGAATGCTTTAAATCAGATATTACCGAATTCCATAACATGATTTAAATTTAAATTAGGCAAATTATTTAATGTCAAACTATTGTAAGGTCGCTTTAGAACATCCCTTACACCGCCATTACCACGATACGGAATATGGGTTCCCTATAACAGGTGAAGCAGAACTCTTTGAACGATTAGTAATGGAAATTTTTCAGGCCGGTCTATCCTGGCTACTTATCCTTAAAAAACGAGGGGCATTAAAACTGAGTTTTCAAAATTTTGATGTAACCAAAGTAGCAAATTTTAACGATAAAGACGTAAAACGATTGTTAGAAAATCATTTAATCATCAGAAATCGAAAAAAAATTGAAGCGACAATTTTTAATGCAAAACGGTTAATTGAACTCCGAAAAACAGATGATGGTTTTGCTAATTGGATCAAGAAACACCATCCTTTAGTTAGGGAAGAGTGGATTAAACTATTTAAAATGAATTTCAAATTTACCGGTGAACAAATTGTTGGTGAATTTTTGCAAAGTGTTGGCTACTTACCTGGTGCACATAATATAGATTGTCCAGTTTACGAGAGAATTGAAATACTTAACCCTCCATGGAAAAAAAATATATCCTCAGATGGGATTACAATTTAGTTATCCGATTTGTTTTAACGTGTGTATTAAAATTTAAAAAATGCGATGTTCAAGATAACTATATTTTTACACCCCGTGTATTTATTACCATTTATAACGATATTCACTGCGATAACCGCGTTTCCAGTATCAGCATCGGAAACAAAAGTAATTATTTCTAAAAAGGATTGCGGACAATTAATACACCATCAGTTTTACCGCGATATAGACTTTGAACCTGGGGTAGATGTCCGTGGAAAGAAAGTGAAAAGCGTTGAATATTTTGGTGCTGAGAAACTAACCTTGCCAAAGGAATTATCGTTCACGCTCAATTTAGATTTTGAAAAAAATATGGGTTAGATGCTAATGATCTTTCTGCCGTTATGTCAATCGGAAGGGTAATATTAAAAGGTTGTACTATCTATTTAAACGATCGGAAGCTAAATGCCAAAGGTAACCTTGCCATTACAACAAAATGTCAAAAAGTTATTCAGATACCTTGATATGGTCATAATCGAACCTATACATCTCTAAATTAGAATTTTAAGCTTCGGCTTATCTAACGAAGAGTCATAAAAAGGATAATATCAACAATGTATTTGTCGAGATTTTTGATGCCGACACTGAAAGAAAATCCTGCCGAGGCGCAAATTGTTTCGCATAGATATATGATGCGGTCTGGCATGATCCGTCAATCGAGTGCCGGTATTTATTCATGGCTACCCCTTGGTTTACGCGTCCTCAAAAAGATCGAACAAATCGTGCGAGAAGAACAAAACTTTGCCGGGTGCCAGGAACTATTAATGCCTACCATTCAGCCCGCAACAATTTGGCGTGAGAGTGGCCGATATGAAGACTACGGTAAGGAAATGCTGCGCATAACAGACCGGCATGAGAGAGAGATGCTATACGGCCCAACCAATGAGGAACTAATCACAGAAATCTTTCGTGGTTCGGTGCGTACCTATAAGGACCTGCCAAAACTTTTGTACCACATACAATGGAAATTCCGGGATGAGGTTCGGCCTCGCTTTGGCGTTATGCGTGGGCGTGAATTCCTGATGAAGGATACTTATTCTTTTGACTTGAATTTCGACGGTGCAAAAAAAACCTACAATAAGATGTTTGTAGCTTACCTTCGCACATTTGCTCGTATGGGATTAAGAGTGATACCAATGGCCGCAGATTCTGGTCCCATTGGTGGTGACATGAGCCACGAATTCTTAATTCTTGCAGATACTGGCGAATCCGAAGTTTTCTGCCATAAAGATATTCTTTCATTTGATTTGCCTAAGGACAATATTGATTACAATGAGGATTTCCAACCAATAGTCGATAAATGGACGGAACTTTATGCAGCTACTGATGAAAAGCATAACTTAAGCCAAGAATCATTGCTGGCAGAGGATCTGGTATCTGCTCGTGGGATAGAAGTCGGACACATCTTCTATTTTGGCACAAAATATTCGAAAGCTATGAATGCTCTCATCAGTAGTCCCTCTGGCCAAGAAATACCTGTAGAAATGGGGTCTTATGGGATTGGAATATCTCGGCTAGTTGCAGGGATAATTGAAGCGTCACATGATGACGATGGCATTATTTGGCCTGAATCAGTAGCGCCATTTGATATAGGTATAATAAATCTTAGCTCTGGTAATGAAAGTTGCGATAGTGCATGTGAAGACCTTTATTTCCGACTTGAAAATGCTGGTTTAGACGTGCTCTATGACGAGAGGGATGAACGAGCGGGGGTTAAATTTGCCAATATGGATTTAATCGGATTGCCTTGGCAAATTATCGCTGGCCCCCGTGGAATTAAGAATGGTGTCATTGAATTAAAGAATCGAGCAACTGGTGAAAAAGATGAAATGACGCTAAACTCGGTTCTTAATAAGTTTGCTAGGATATAGGAAATGTTCTCCACCTTCGAATGGATGGTGGCAATGCGTTATCTTCGGACCCGCCGCCAAGAAGGTTTTATTTCCATTATCGCTTGGTTTTCCCTATTAGGTATAGCGCTTGGTGTCGCAACTTTGATTATTGTCATGTCAGTGATGAATGGCTTCCGCCAAGAATTACTAACACGGATCCTAGGGATAAATGGCCATCTCAGCATCTACGGCACCGAGAACTCGATTAGAGATTACGATAGAATTTCTATGAAAGTGAGGCGTGTAAAGGGGGTACTTAGTGTTACACCTATGATAGAAGGGCAGGTGATGGCCTCTGCTAACGGACGGGCATCAGGAGTTCTAGTTAAAGGAATGAGCCCCAATCATTTATTAAACAGGCCGATCATCGCAGATAATATTCAATATGGCAGTTTAAAAGATTTTAAAGGAACAAATTCCGTCTTAATCGGCACGCGGCTTGCTACTAAGCTTAACCTAAACGTTGGAGATAAAATTACATTAATTTCTCCTAAAGGTAACATAACCGTCTTTGGAACCGTACCACGTCTTCGCATGTATAAAATTACAGGTTTATTTAACGTTGGAATGCATGAATACGATTCTAGCTTCATCTTTATGCCTTTGGTTGCAGCACAGAAATATTTTAAGCTACCAAGTGCCGTCAATTATCTAGACGTTAAAATATCTGATCCTGATAACGTGCGAAGCAAGACTCTTGATATCCAAAGGGTACTTGGTGGTAAGGTCCGTTTTTTTAATTGGAAACAAAGTAATTCCAGTTTTTTCAACGCCATAGAGGTCGAACGCAACGTAATGTTCTTAATCCTAACGCTCATTATTCTGGTAGCAGCTTTTAACATTATTTCCAGCCTGATTATGTTAGTAAAAGATAAGAGTCGGGATATTGCAATATTGCGAACGATGGGAGCGACCAAAGCGATGATTATGCGCATATTTTTCCTATCAGGCGCAAGTGTGGGTATCATCGGCACTACCATGGGTTTTGTATTAGGTATTGCTTTCGTCCAAAACATTGAAACAATTCGTCAATGGATAGAACAATTAACAGGGACAAACGTTTTTGCAGCGGAAATCTATTTTCTCTCTCAATTACCTGCCAAGATAAATCCCGGAGAAATAGTTACTGTAGTGCTGATGGGACTTGGACTTACATTTCTTGCAACCCTATATCCTTCATGGAAAGCCGCCAGGTTAGATCCCGTTGACGCTCTACGGTACGAGTAAAATTTAGAGATGATCGATGTTCTGAAACTTGAAGACATCCGAAAAACTTTTTTTCAAGGGCGGACATCATTGGTAGTTCTAAACAAAGCAAACCTTAAAATACAAGGTGGCGAAATGGTTGGTTTGATAGGACCTTCCGGCTCAGGTAAATCTACACTTCTACAAATAGCGGGGCTATTAGAAAATGCTGAAGAGGGAAGGGTTTCAATCCTCGGCGTACCTATGAACAAACTAGATGATAATTCCCGCACCAAAGCTCGTGGCACGGATATTGGATTTGTTTACCAATACCATCATCTATTAGCGGAATTCACAGCCCTTGAAAACATTGTTCTCCCCCAGTTAATCTCTGGGAAAAGTAAAACCCAGGCAAATAATGTAGCCAATAAACTACTGGCATCTATGCAACTGAGTGATCGCTCTACGCATCGCCCTGCACGCCTATCTGGAGGGGAACAACAACGCGTCGCTGTGGCACGAGCTCTTGCCAATGGTCCACGTCTTTTGTTGGCAGACGAACCCACAGGAAATTTAGATCATGATAGCGCTGAACAGGTCTTTAACCTACTCGTCGAATTGGTCAAAAAAACTGGGGTGGCCGCCTTAATTGCCACACATAACCCCGAACTTGCAGGAAAAATGGATAGGGTTTTGCGCTTGGAGAATGGAATATTAGTACCTGACTGATCCACAGACCTTCCCCATGTCTCAATTAACTTGGGGATAACTCTTTAAATTTGATGATATCCTAATGACAGTCTCTTTCGAATCTGAGATTCTTGTTACCATGCCCTGTTCGGAATTCGTCCATTTGAGATTACACACTGCTTATTCCTTGCTTGAAGGAGCAATAAAAATAGCAGACCTGGTTAAGCAATGCCAAAAAATGGGAATGCCGGCGGTAGCAATGACCGATACTTGTAATTTATTTGGGGCGTTGGATTTTTCTACAAATTGTGCCCAGGGCGGTATTCAACCGATAATTGGCTGTCAATTAGCTGTATCGACCTATATGCCGGAAAGTATAACCGATCTTCAACGGTCACCTCCTAGCAATCTTAGAAAAGGAGAAATCTCACTTCCTGACCAAATTATTCTTTTGGCTCAGAATAAAATTGGATATGACAATCTTCTCCAACTTGTAAGCAAATACCACCTAGAAGAAAATCAATTGGGGAATAGTTATATCTCATATGACCTCCTTAATTTGTATGGAGAAGGACTTATCGCCTTTACTGGTGGTCCTGCTGGCGGTGTTGGCAAGTTACTTTTCCAAGGGAAAAACAAACACGCTGAAACACTTCTTCTAAAACTCCGGGATATATTTAAAGATCGCCTCTACGTGGAGCTAATGCGTCACAATTTAGAAACGGAACGTTTCATTGAAAAAGGTTTAATTGACCTTGCTTATGAGCATGGATTACCCCTAATCGCTACAAATGAGTGTTATTTCATATCCGAAGACATGTATGAGGCTCATGACGCTTTAATCTGTATCTCAGAAAGCACTTATGTAGATCAGTCTGAGCGTCGTCGGTTAACACCCGAACATCGTCTAAAATCAGCCGAGGAGATGAGTTCATTGTTCTCAGATTTACCTGAGGCCATTGAGAATACAATCTTGGTCGCTAAACGGTGTGCAACCATGGCAGAACCATGTGGGCCGCTACTCCCACCAGCTCCCAAGTCGAAAGATGACAAACGTAGTGACGACGATGTTTTAGAAAGTTTAGCAAAAATTGGCCTTGAAAAACGCCTTCAATCAGTTGTCTTAATGGGCATCGATGATTTTTCAAAAACCGAGGCGATTACTAAACCTTATCATGAACGTTTGAGATTTGAACTAGATGTTATTGGAAAAATGGGGTTTTCTGGCTACTTTTTGATTGTGGCTGATTTTATTCGATGGGCAAAAGCCAAAGGGATTCCTGTTGGTCCTGGAAGGGGTTCCGGTGCAGGGTCTGTAGTTGCTTGGGCTCTAACGATTACTGACTTAGATCCTTTGAGATTTGGACTTTTATTCGAACGATTTCTAAATCCTGAGCGAATTTCTATGCCAGACTTTGATATTGATTTTTGCCAAGAAAGGAGGGACGAAGTAATTCGATACGTTCAGGGTAAATATGGCGAGGATAGAGTTGCTCAAATTATTACGTTCGGTACCTTGCAACCACGAGCCGCACTTCGGGATGTCGGTCGTGTTTTAGGTATGCCTTATGGACAAGTGGACGGAATATGTAAGCTGGTACCAAATAATCCCGCCAATCCAACGACTTTGGAAAAGGCAATAGATGATGAGCCTTTGTTACGAAAAGAGGTTGAACTTAATGCCGGCGTAGCCCGATTGCTAGAAATATCTATGAAACTTGAAGGACTTTACCGCCACGCTTCTACTCATGCCGCAGGCGTTGTAATTGGCGATAGACCCTTGACAGATTTAATCCCTCTTTACCGGGATCCCCGATCGGATATCCCCGTAACACAATTTTCTATGAAGTGGGTGGAAGCAGCTGGTCTGGTAAAATTTGATTTCTTGGGTCTAAAAACACTAACAATATTTTCCACTACACAGGAATTACTGAAACAAAGAAATCTAGAGATTGATTTAAATAATTTACCTCTGGATGATTCAGCTACCTTTGAAATGCTGGGACGTGGTGAAACGACAGGCGTATTCCAACTAGAGAGCTCAGGAATGCGGGATATCCTCCGAAATATGAAACCGGACAGTTTTGAAGACATCATTGCAATTGTGGCGCTTTACCGTCCAGGACCCATGGATAATATTCCCAGCTATATACGGCGTAAACATGGAACCGAAGAATCGGATTTTCTTTACCCTAGCCTAGAACCAATACTCAGTGAAACCTATGGCATTATGATTTACCAAGAGCAGGTCATGCAAATTGCGCAAGAACTAGCTGGTTACACACTGGGTGGGGCTGATCTTTTGAGGAGGGCCATGGGCAAGAAAATTAAAGAAGAAATGGACGCGCAGCGCGAAGATTTTATAGCTGGTTCAGTATGTAAAGGTGTACCGGAGAAAAAGGCGTCGGATATTTTTGAACAAGTCGCTAAGTTTGCAGGCTACGGGTTTAACAAATCTCACGCCGCAGCCTATGCGTTTATTTCTTATCAAACAGCGTACCTAAAAGCCAATTTCCCTACTGAATTTATAGCTGCTTCCATGACCTTAGACATACACAATACTGACAAACTCAATGCATTTAAGCAGGAACTTGACCGCATAAATATTAGCCTATTAGAGCCAGATATTAACAAATCTAAGGTGGTGTTTTCCGTGGAGTTAGAGAAAAAGGAAGGACAACAAATAGCAGCGGTTAGGTATGCACTTGCAGCAATAAAGAACGTGGGGCAATCGGCTATGGAAAGTCTGGTGATAAACCGTGATAACTATGGTCCTTTCGACGATCTCCAGGATTTGGTCACACGATTAGATAGTAAAATTATCAGTAAACGGCAGTTCGAAAATTTAGTTAAAGCGGGCGCGCTCGATCAACTGACGTCAAATCGACGGCAGTTGTTTGAGGGAACAGAGACGATCATTCGACAAGGCAATGTCACACAACAAGAAAGAGAAAGCGACCAGATAAGATTATTTGGTTCCGAAGATCTTCTTTCTGATGAAATACATTTACCGGACGTCCCTGACTGGGAACCAATGGAACGACTTAAAGAAGAATTTGATGCAATTGGATTTTATTTATCTGCACATCCACTTGACAATTACACCAATGTATTAAAACGGCTTAAAATTAAGAAATTTGTAGAAATTGAAAAAGCTAAAAGGCAAGGTCTTGTCGCCCTAGCAGGGGTCATAATTAGTAAAAAAGACAGACTTTCTCAAAAAGGAAAACGATTTTCATTCCTCCAATTATCTGATCAATCCGGGATATACGAAATTATTGTGTTTTCTGAACTATTAGCAGCTAAGGACCATGTTCTTATCTCGGGACATACCATCTTTGTTAAAGCGACTGCGCAATTTGAAGGCGAAACTATACGTATTACTGCACATGACGTTCAAAGCCTAGAAGAAATGGATACCCTCGAAGGTGCAGGGCTAAAGATATTTGTTGATGAAAAAGAGACCCTACCTTCACTAAAAAGGGTGCTTAGCAGTGGAGGCGCAGGTCAAGGCGAGGTGATATTGGTCTCGCGGGTCAACAAATTACTTGAGGTTGAAGTGCGGTTACCAGAAACCTATAACGTTTCCAACCACCTTACCCAATCAGTCAAATCAATCCCCGGTATTATCGACGTAATAGAAATATAGGGATATAGGAGGCAAATTTTTTCCAGCCAAATTTAATCCTATGGACAATATAATCATGTACATCACTATCTTCTGGCTAAGTGACAACACTTATTCTTTACACCATTATTAATTTGTATCTAAGACATTATCATTAGTTAAATTATTTCCTCTTTCAGGTTTTGAATTCATGCTTTAACAAATTGATTATCGGCTTATACTATCGGTTTTTAAGCTTGCATTAACATAACAATCTAAATAAATAGTCGCTAAACAAAACCACACATGGACTTGGCGGGAGTGATGCAACATCATCACCTACTGCTCCGGTGTTTCTTAGTTGAAATTATGTGTCTGTGGAGGTTTAACCGGAGAATAAAAATATGGCATTGCCAACTTTTACTATGCGGCAACTTCTGGAATCTGGCGTTCACTTTGGACACGTCACCCGTCGCTGGAACCCTAAAATGGAACCCTATATATTTGGGATCCGTCAGGGTATTCATATACTAGATCTTCAGCAAACTGTACCGTTATTATATAGGGCCATGCAAACGGTGAACGACATTGTCGCGGGCGGAGGACGCGTTTTGCTTGTTGGAACAAAAAGACAAGCAAGCACCCCGGTTGAAGAAGCTGCTAAACGGTGTGGTCAATATTATGTGAACCACCGTTGGCTGGGGGGAATGATGACGAATTGGAATACTATTTCCAATTCTATTAAACAGCTTCATAAATTGGATGAATTGTTATCAGAGGAAAATACAGGTCTCACAAAAAAGGAATTACTAAAGGTAACCCGACAGCGGGACAAATTAGAACAAAATTTAGGAGGGATAAAGGAGTTAGGTGGCCTTCCTGATATTTTATTTATTGTGGACACTAACAAGGAAGGCATCGCCGTTGCGGAGGCAAATAAACTTGGTATACCAGTTGTTGGAATAATTGACACCAACAGTGATCCAAAAGGTATAGATTACCCTATACCGGGTAACGATGACTCTATACGTGCTATCAACTTATACTGCGACCTAATCTCAGGAGCTGTTTTGTCGGGTATTCAAGATGAAATTACCCACGGAGGAAAAGACTTGGGTGCGTTAGAAGAAGCGCCAACGGAAATTTTACCATCTGAAGAAAACGAAGAACCTGTTCCAATTGATATTCCTGTTCAACCACAGGACAGTCAAACTGTGGAATTAAAGGATCCCAATCCAGAATCTCCGAAAGAACCTGGTCCCGAAAAAAAACCGGAGCAGGAAACAGAGTTAGAGTCTATTGATAGTGAAAATAAGAAAGAACCTGATCCCGAAAAACTATTGGGACAAAATAATAGTGAAAAGTTGGATATAGCTAAGAGAAAAACATAAAAATCTTTTTCTTGCTCGTTCTCTATTACAGCCCACAACAAAAGGAAGGATATGATTAAGATTAAGGCTTCATTAGTAAAGGCACTCCGCGAAAAAACCGGGGCTGGAATGATGGATTGCAAAAAAGCTCTCGAAGAGAACGGTGGTGATATGTCGGCTTCCGTTGATTGGCTTCGGGCTCAGGGCTTATCTGCTGCAGCCAAAAAATCTGCTCGTGTCACATCAGAAGGTCTTGTCGGGCTAGCAATTAATACTACTAAAGGAGCACTTGTTGAGGTAAACACAGAAACAGATTTTGTCGCCCGAAATGAAGACTTTCAAGTATTTGTAAAAGCTTTAACCAACATATCCCTCGAAGGTAAAGGCTCTGTCGACGACCTTAACTCTGCACTTTATATAAACAGCAAAAATACAGTCGGAGAAACCATCACCAACATGATTGCTACGATTGGCGAAAATATGCATCTTCGCCGCGTCTCCGTTTTAGAATCGGAGAATGGAGTTGTCAGTAGCTATATGCACAATGCTCTTCAACCTGGTCTAGGTAAAATTGGTGTTCTTCTGGCACTTGACTCTCTTGGTGACCAAAAGCAGCTAGAAACCCTTGGTAAAAAATTGGCAATGCATATAGCTGCGACAAATCCTCATGCTCTCTCCCGGGAGACCATAGATTCTTCAGAGCTAGAACGTGAAAAAAACGTTTTAACTGAACAAGCTCGAGAATCAGGAAAACCTGATGAAATAATTGAAAAAATGGTTGAGGGTAGATTGCGTAAATATTATGAAGAGGTCTGCCTCCTTGAACAAACGTTTGTAATTGATGGTGAAACCAGAATTAGTGAAGTAATTAACGAAGCGTCTGTTAGAATTGGCACTCCAATTAAGATTAGCGGTTTTGTTAGATTCGCTTTGGGCGAGGGTATCGAGAAGAAAGAAGAAGCCTTTGCAGAAGAAGTGGCGGCGGCGGCGGGCATTTAAACCCTTCTAGTCACCGGACAGCTAAGGAGAAAACTTATGTTTTCTCTTTTTTTTTACCCAAAAAATTATCGGTATTGATATTCAATCGTGTATGTTCATCGAACATTGTTTGGCATTCTTAATGTAGAATGCTGAATTTAGTACGAATCCATTAGCAAACGGAAGCGAATTTAATGATAAAAAACCCGCAATACAAAAGAGTTCTGCTTAAAATATCTGGCGAAGGTTTAATGGGTGAACAGGAGTTTGGCCTTGATCTATCAACCATGGAAAAGATAGCGAAAGATATCAAAGATGTTAAAGAGTTAGGTACTGAGGTAAGCCTTGTAATCGGCGGTGGTAATATATTCCGCGGGGTTTCAGGAGTTGCGAATGGCCTAGAACGAAGTAGTGCAGATCACATGGGGATGCTGGCTACAATTATTAATGCGTTGGGTGTACAGTCTGTACTCGAGGATGCGGAGGTAAATACTCGGGTCCTATCTGCCATACCTATGGCTACAGTTTGTGAACCTTACATCCGCCGCCGAGCAATTCGTCATATGGAAAAAGGACGTGTCGTTATATTTGCGGCGGGAACAGGAAATCCTTTTTTCACAACTGACACCGCTGCCGCCTTAAGAGCCGCTGAAATGAACTGCGATGCTTTAATGAAAGGTACGCAAGTTGACGGTGTTTATGATGCAGACCCAAAAAACAATTTGGACGCTAAACACTATGATTACCTCAGCTATAAAGAGGTATTAGCTAGAGATCTGAAAGTGATGGATGCGTCTGCTATTGCGCTTGCGCGTGAGAACAATATTCCAATAATTGTATTTTCCATCCATACTCAAGGTGCTTTTATGGAAGTTATCAATGGAAAAGGGAAATTTACAGTCATTGGCAATAGTCAGGGGGACTAGGCATGGATTTTGATAGCATGAATGTAGATGTATCGCGCCGAATGAATGGAGCGTTAGACGCACTGCGGAGAGAGTTCGGTGGCCTTCGCACTGGTCGTGCGTCAATAAGTCTCCTAGAACCTCTAACAGTTGCGGCCTACGGTCAGTCTTTACCAATGAACCAGGTTGGTACTATAGGTGTTCCAGAACCAAGATTACTCACAGTTCAGGTATGGGATAAAGGACTAGTTGTAGCGGTCGAAAAAGCTATTAGAGAATCTGACTTAGGCCTAAATCCTTCTTCTGAAGGTCAGTTAGTTCGCGTTCCTATTCCTCCTTTGAGTGAAGAACGGCGTGTCGAGCTTACAAAAATAGCAGGCCGTTATGCCGAAGAATCTAGAGTAGCAATCCGGAATATTAGGCGCCACACAATGGATGATCTCAAAAAATCAGAAAAAGATGGTACTATTCCTAAGGATCAGCATCGCGATTATTCGGAAATTATTCAAAACTTGACCGATGATTTCATTGGTCAGATTGATCATACGTTAAAGGGAAAAGATGATGAGATACTTCAAATTTAGCTGTGACAAATATCGTGCAGTCTGAACCTGAAAGGAGCTTTACTGTAACACCGAGGCATGTTGCGATCATCATGGATGGAAATGGTCGTTGGGCAGAGGCGCAAAATTTGCCTCGCATAGAAGGTCATAGAAATGGCGCAAAATCCGTACGCGTAGCTATACAAACTGCAATTAAATATAGTATTCGTTACCTCACACTTTATGGTTTTTCCTCTGAAAACTGGAGTAGACCCCACGACGAAGTAGCCGATTTAATGGGTTTATTGCAACGTTATCTGAAGAGTGAGATCACTGAATTACACCAGAATGGTATTAGATTAAGGATCATCGGAAATCGGGATGACTTAAGTTCCGATATTGTTATGCTTATTGAAGATAGCGAGAATAAGACAGTAGAAAACAAAAAATTGGATCTAATAATTGCTCTTAGTTACGGGGGACGAAATGAAATCACGGAAGCAGCAAAACGACTAGCTGAAAAAGTTAAAAATGGAATTATCCACCCTAACCAAATTTCTGAAAAATTATTTGCCCGCCAGTTATATACTCCGGATATTCCTGACCCCGATTTGCTAATTAGGACCAGTGGAGAAAAGAGATTAAGCAATTTCCTGTTGTGGCAAATCGCATATTCTGAGTTGGTTTTCATTGATACACTATGGCCTGATTTTTCAGAAAGTGACTTCTTAAGCGCATTGGCTGAATTTGAGGGGAGAGAACGCCGTTATGGAGCGGTAAATTCTTAATTTTATTGGTTTGTAAAATGTTGGCAAAGCGTACACTTTCCGCCTTAATTTTAGCGCCGCCATTTGTAGCGTCCATTTGGTTTGGCTACCCTTATTTTAATATTTTTATATGTGTATTGGGAATGGTTTCCGTCACTGAGGTAGTGCTAATAACCAACTATCAAGAAGGGGGCAAAGCAACTACAATCAGTATCTTAGTAGGATTTATTAGTGGAATGTGTTTTATTTCTTTTGGAGATTATGAACTGTCTTTAGCCTCCTTTATTTTTGGAGGAATAATTCCAATATTTTCATCAAAAAGAAACGTGATAAATTTGCTGTGGATGGAATTT
>PTLH01000051.1 GCA_002938035.1 Alphaproteobacteria bacterium MarineAlpha3_Bin6 | reverse complement strand
GCCTCCTCTTTTAAAGGTTCCACTGCCAAGTCATTACAAATGACTTCTGCCCCATCTTTAGATACAGCCGCAGACAACGTAGCCAGGGCAAAAGGCTGATGTCCAAGGTCATACGTGGAAAGGAGTAAAACCCTCATGGTACCGTCTAGATTGTAGGCCGGTTAGACTGTTTTAGTATGGCGCCGGACCACCTTTTCCAGGGGAATAATAAGGATTATCACCACCGGCATGGTCGGTAACATCCAAAACCGCCGTGATAGAAGGAACAGCACCTTTAATTTCTACTTCGATCCCTTGTTTCAAGGTGACGTCAGCCATGCCACACCCTTGGCAACCACCTTCCAGGCGGATAAAAGCAGTATCTTCGGTTACGTCAATTAGAGAGATATGGCCTCCATGACCAGCAACCGACGGGTTAATTCGTTCATCTAACACAGCTTGAATTGCGCGGCCTTCAGGGGTCTCCAGACCTTTTTTTGGAATAGCGTCTCTGAAGTCTTTAACCGCTGTAACTTGAGGAACGTGGTGGCCTATCACATTCGTCATACCACCAACCAAAGCCATAGTGGGGCCCGTTAATTCTACATAAAGAGTGCCTTTATTAAAGGCCTTGTAAGTCACAGCACCACCCATCTGTTCAGCCGCAGGTTTAATTCGAGTATTTATTATTTCCTGAATTTGATTAATAGTTTCGGCATCTTCGGGCAAATCTTTAATGTTAAACTCGAGTTCTTCCTTAGGGTCCTTGATTTCCAACAGCGTAGGTTTACCCGTTGAATAATGGTCCATAATGCCACCTAAGATCATTGGTTTTAGAACCTGCCAATTAAAGTTCTCCTGCTTTTTTACCGTGACAAATTCATCGTACAGGGTGACCTGCATGACACCTTCAATTTCAAATAAACGGCTTACCAGAGGTGATCGTTCGGCAGCTTCCTTATCTGAAAACTCCAAAGTGCCTGAAACCAGTACAGGTTCACCTGGATAAAATTTCATCCGATTAATATCAGGCATGGGCTCCGTTTGGATGAACATCTAACTCTCCTAGGATTAATATGAAGGCGTTTCATTCGGAGTATATATTCAAATTCGGTACTTGTCGCGGAAAGAATTACTAACAGAATCACTTATAAGATAGTGTAAACTATTCACTTTAATGATTCTCCTAATCTGTTTATATGCCCCATTAATGACATTGAATCAGGTTAAGTATTCGGGGTTTGGTATCTTGGTAACAACAAAGGTTGAAAAGTTTTTAGTTTCGGGATGTCCGAACACTCCTTGTTTGGTTGTAGATCTTGATGTTGTGTCAATGAATTATAAAAGGTTTAAAGAAGCGTTTCCGGGGTCAATGATCTATTACGCTGTTAAAGCTAACCCGGCACCTCCCATCCTTAAAAAACTTGCAGCTCTTGGATCACGGTTTGATGCGGCAAGTTTATTAGAAGTAGAGAGATGTCTGGCGGTTGGGGTAGTGTCTCAACATATTTCCTATGGTAACACTATAAAAAAAGTGGATGATATAGCCGCGGCATATGATTTAGGTGTACGTCTTTTCGCTTTTGATAGTGAACATGATTTACAAAATATTAATATTGCCGCTCCGGGTTCCAAGGTTTTCTGTAGGATTATGACAAAAAATACAGGAGCCGCTTGGCCATTTTCCGACAAGTTCGGTTGTAGTCCGGATATGGCTATTGATTTGCTGATTGATGCAGAAAAAATGGGTCTCGAACCCCATGGGGTATCCTTTCATGTTGGTTCACAGCAGACTAACGCAAGGGAATGGGGTAAAGCGTTGAAGTGTATAGCTTTACTTTTTAATAAGTTGAGAAAACACGGCATCAATTTGGACCTTTTGAACCTCGGGGGAGGGTTTCCTATAAGTTACAGAAAAGATGTTCTAGCAATTGAAGTTTTGGCTTCTTCTATTCAAGAATATATTGCGCAATATTTTAGTGATCGGTTGCCCACCATAATGTTTGAACCAGGTCGTTATATAATTGCCGAGGCAGGTCTATTAAGAAGCGAGGTTGTTTTGGTATCTACCAAATCCTACGGGGCCAAAAGACGATGGATATACCTAGATGTAGGTACATATGGCGGACTGGCAGAAACAATGAATGAGGCAATACAATATCCTTTGCGTACTCTGAGGGATGGTTCTGAGAAAGGACCGGTTATTATCGCTGGACCGAGTTGTGATGGCGCTGATGTCTTGTACCGAAATGCGGGTTATGAACTTCCCCTAACGCTCAAAGCGGGAGACTTCGTGGATATTTTGTGCACGGGCGCATACACTGCCAGTTATGCTTCCATAGATTTTAATGGTTTTGCTCCTTTACAGGAATATTATCTTTAGGGATCTCCTTCTGGGGCGTGATATTGGAAAATTCCTAACTTCAATAGCCAGCCGATGGTCATTACAAAACGGGCCTGATTATTTTCCTCGAGTGCTGATGCTATTTGCTCCAAGGTGGAATCGGGTTGAGCTTCTATTTGTGCTATGAGCGCCGGTATCTTTTCAAGTTCCATAAGGTTGTTTGGGAGTATTAAGCTCATTTTTAGCGAGATCCTTTTTAATGTTTCCTGCCAATTTTCAGTGAGGAGTGACACTCTCCCGTTGATGAATATGGTCTTTGTAGAAAACTCTCTAAAAATGATAAATGGATCTTGCCGAGATGGATGAAAATTATCTCCTTTCAGGAGAGGCATTTCCTCATTGGCATGTTTGCGGCGAACAGTTAATTCATTCCATAATTCCTCATATGCGGCAATTATGTGAGACCAATCAAAATATTCTGATGCTCTTCGTTTGCCAGCATTCCCCATGGTCCTTCGCTTCTCGGAATCTTTAGAAAGTAGAGAAATCGCGGTTACCAGTGATGGAATATCTACAGATATTGATTGTGAAGTGGCGCCCAGATAGTCCCCATAACTATATTGTCCCGAAAAGTAACGGTAGGCGATCTCTCGACCAGTACCTGCTGACGGCATATAAGTTGGGATTGTTATCCCATCTATCCCGTTACGGACAGTATCCCTATAACCATCCCAATCACTGACGATTGTCGGTAGCCCAGATGCCATGGCTTCTATCGGTGTAAGCCCGAAGCTTTCTTGGATATTATCTGATAGGGAGCAAAATATATCTCCGGCAGCCCAAACACCATTGGGAAACTTTGGGTCACCGTGTTTAACGAAGGTAACGTTCACATTCTGACAGAAGTTGCTTATGGCTTGATTGAATGCATTTTCATTAACTGGGTCATTGAAATAGCCATTAAACACAATGTGCAAAGGATTAGCGGAGTTTTTTGCAGCTTCTTCGGCGGCAATTAGCAGGGGGAGGGGGTTGGCTTTTGCTATATAATTCAAGCGTCCGACATAAAGTAATATAATTTCATCGTCGGGGATACCGAGTAAATTTCTTTGTTGGGTGCGATTGTATGGAGAGGCTGTGTTTTTTAGCCTTGCAGTATCCACCCCTAAAGGAATTATGGGTAATTCCAACGGGCAATTAAATTCATGCCCAAATCGTTCCTTAAAATTGCCTTCCCATGCTGTTATAATTGATTGAATAGCACTGCGGATTGCCTTGCTTGGACATATCAGGGCATCCCAGGATTGCAACGGGGATGATAAATAACTTCCAACTACCTCCATAACCTCGGCAGATGCAATGGAATGCGCAACTCCACAAAGGCTGTAGAGCCTTTGCCCATGGTGGCGGCGTGCCCAGGCATTTCTAACGATGCCAGGGTCATACCGTAGAAGACACTGTGCTTTTTCAAGTCCCTCTGGATCATTTTGATTAATGGATAGGCAGCGTTCGCGTTCTATACCTTCATCTTGGGCGTATTTTTTGTAGAGTTCGAAGGCATCGATGTTTGGACAAACACAATAGAATTTTTCTTGGTGCCCAAAACGGAAGTGACCACGAATAAAGTCACGCGTTGCAACGTCAATGCCGATAGGTCTTTCCGTCTCAAGTTGGTTGCCGTCAAAACTAATCGCTATCGTCATCGGGGTGCGTACAAGTCAAGAAAATGCCTTAAAGGTGATCAGGGTGAACGTATCTTTAACGCTTGGTAAACACTGTATTTTTTCAGTTACAAAACGGCCGATATCGTCGTCGTCATTTAGATAACATTTAAACAATAAATCAAACTGCCCAGATGTTGAATATGCTTCCGAGACCTGTTCCACGCTTTCAATTGCCTCCTCAGCCACTTTGTACGCTCTACCGAGTTCGGCTTTTACTTGGATAAATATAGTCTGCATTTATGCCCCCTATGCCTGTTTATATTCGGATCTATGGTTGATATTCAAATGCGAATAAATCGGAAGAGAGTAGTTATACTGGGGCAAAAACGATGGGCAGACAATTGTCTTGAAATCAATAATTTTCAATATTTTACTATAATATTGTTCGTGACAATATTTGATATTACCAGTTAACATCATACCGGCAAACAGTTCACGAACATTTTGTATGCTGGTCATTGTATATTATTACAAAGTAAAACTTATAATCTTCGGTATAGCCAAAATCTCAATTTCAGAACTGAATCCAAGATGGGAGTTGCTTCGTATTAAGCGGTACCTCCCCCCACCCACTTTCATGTGCGGTTCAAAAAAGCGGGAACATGTGCTCCCAGTCCGATGATTGGTTTATCTTTATGTGGTTGTACTTGTTCATTGTTTAGATCTTGTCTACCGGACTTTTGGGAAGTCAAGCTATCTCCCTTTTTCTTGGTATTGTCTTCATTTGTAGATCTAACTCTTCGATTGCCGTCTTTTGTCTTTAATTTACTTGTAGAATAAATTGGAATCTCTTTACCCGTGAGACGTTTAATTGCGTCAATAAATTTTTTTTCCTTAATTGACGAGATAGTAAAGGCCTTGCCGGTTTTACCTGCGCGACCGGTCCGTCCAATGCGGTGGACATAGTCCTCTGGATGAGTAGGTACATCAAAATTAAACACATGGCTTAGGTCGTCAATATCCAGCCCTCGTGCAGCTACATCGCTACAGACAAGAAAGGTGATGATTTTGGATTTAAAGCGTTCCATGGTTTCTGTGCGTGCCGGTTGTGACATATCTCCATGGAGAGTTGCAGAGTTAAAGCCATGCTTTTGGAAAGACTTGTTGACAATGTTCACGTCTGTTTTTCTGTTACAGAAAATTAAGGCATTCGAGACGTCCTCATGCCTGATTAACTGCCGAAGTGTCTCGCGCTTTTTTGCCTGCAGTATGTTTATATCGCCTTTCATGGGGAATGGGATCATTACCAGGTGTTGATCAATATTATTTGAAGAGGTTGCCGTTGGGGTGACAGCGATTTCCTTTGGGTTAATTAGGAAAGCTTTTGATAATCGACGAATTTCCGGGGGCATAGTGGCGGAAAAAAGTAACGTTTGTCTGATTTTATTCAAAACAGAGACAATTTTTTCGACATCAGGAATGAAACCCATGTCAAGCATGCGATCGGCTTCGTCGATTACCAATACTTTCACGTCTTTTAGAAGTATTCCTCCCCGCTCAAAAAGGTCTAGTAATCGACCAGGCGTGGCGATCAAAACATCGACACCTTTATCTAGCTTTTTTGATTGTTCTTCCATGGATGCGCCACCGATGATGAGCGCCTTTGTTAAATTGTTATACTTGCCATAAATATCAAAGTTTTCGGCAACTTGAGTTGCCAATTCTCGAGTAGGTTCAAGGATGAGTGTACGGGGCATTCGAGCTCGCGCTCTTCCCGACGCCAAGATATCAATCATTGGAAGAGTAAAGGAAGCGGTTTTGCCTGTGCCGGTTTGGGCGCACCCCAAAATATCACGCCCGGCAAGTACTTGAGGGATTGCATGTTCTTGAATTGGTGTGGGGTTTGTGTATCCAGCGTCTGCAACAGCCTTCAAAACCTCTTCACTCAAGCCGAGGTCCATGAAACTCATAGATTAAGTCCAAATATTAGATTTGTCGTGATCACGCTGATCTTTGATGGGAGATAAATAAGCGATAATAAGGCGGCTTAGGCTAATTTGTCGACATTGTCAATTACAGAGGCAGTATCGACTATGTTGGAAGTACTTCCGGAGGATTTAGTCTGGTTCCCTAATGTTACTATCATCGTGTATGAACCCTATTTAGGCTCATTGCTTGCTATCAACAGATAATTAAAGTCTTATTCTTGTTGCAGGTTAATCCAATCAGAAAATGTTAAACTGTTAACTGCATATTGCTGTTCCTTTGAAAACCTAAAACACAAACGGCCTAAAAAATAAAAGGTTACCTGAGTTTAAGAAAAGAGACAAAATTAACAAATTTCTATTTGACCGGTTTTTAGCAGTGATCCAATTATCGCATCCAATAAAATCTACGACTGTTATCCTCTTGCGGGATGGTACTGATGGGATGGAAGTCTTTATGGTAACCAGAAATGCAGGAATCGATTTTGCGGGTGGTGCATTAGTTTACCCTGGTGGCAAAACCAATCCTGAGGATCTGACACCGGAGACTGCGGCATATTGTGATGGTAACGATGATCTTGATATATCTGAAATAGGGAGCCGAGTATGTGGTATCCGGGAAACTTTTGAGGAGGCAGGTTTTCTTTTAGCGCGTGAGAGAAATACAGGGATGTTGATTAATAGAGAGCGATGTTTGTCAATAGGCGCCGCATATAGAGATCCCATTCGTAGAGGAAAGGCGAGCATGAAGGACCTTGCAAGTAACGAACATCTTACACTTGCTTGTGATCTTTTGGTTCCATTTGCTCATTGGATTACACCCAGTATCTCTCCGAAGCGCTATGACACCTGGTTTTATTTGGCCAAGGCGCCAGAAGGACAGCTAGGATCTCACGATAACTCCGAAACTGTCGCTTCGTTATGGATTAATCCAGATCAAGCACTCGCCGGGGCAGAGAATAAAATTTACAATATTGTGTTTGCGACACGAATGAACCTTCGTAAATTAGGGAAGTCTGATAACGTAAAATTAGCAATGAATTTGGCTCAAGCCAATAAGGTTATAACAGTAGAACCTGAAGTAATTAATGAAAATAATAATATTACTTTCCGAATTCCACAGGAAGCAGGTTACGATATGGAGCAGGAAACAGAAACCGTCGGCCCCGCTGTGGCGTTTTATGCTTCAGGTTAGTATCATTAAGCCAGTTTTGTAAGGGTAGATGATCCATGGTAGAACGAGATCGGCATGTCCTAGTGTGGAAAAAAGGTGCTTAGGGTTAAGATAATTTTAAGGTAATATTAAGCTTAATTTGTCAGATAGCTAAATTCGGTTTCCTGGTGTCATTAAATCAATTATAAGCATCTGGAAACATTATAATAATTTAATAGTACTTATAGCTAGAAACAAGATATGGCTTACATTTTGGCCGATACCAGATGAGGGAGCAGTCTCTGAATAGATTGTTATGTATTATGAATTTTCAAACCACTAGGGAATTATTTGGCATATTTATGCCTCATGGGCGATTTTTACGAAAGGTATTAGGATCTATTGGGATTGTCATAGTGTTAGCTGGCTGTTCTTCTTTACCAGATGCTATTAATCCGCTTGAGTGGTACGAAGCAGCAAAAAATGCGATTATAGGTAAGAAAACGGAGGAAGTGGCAACCTCTAGAAAAAGTTCGACAAGTGAATTGGTAGCTGACCGTGGCAAGGCTGCACCTGGTTCAGACAAACCTTTTCCCAGTTTAGGCTCAGTACCGGAGCGCTCAGTTGGACCTAATGGAAATAAACGGAAGAAAATTGCGGAAAGTCTAGTCTCCGATATGGAAGATACTAGGCAGTACTCAAGCAAGATTATTCAGAGACAAAATGAGTATAAAACTGCTGGCGATCCAACCCCAAAGGTAGAAAATTCCCAAGGGTCAAAAGTGGCAGCGCTATCTAGTTCAAGGAAGACATCTGTCTCAGAGGCTACAACTAGCAAAAAATCACCTAAGCAATTAAACCCATTAAAGCCAACAGGCCCACAAATCCAGTCGGGAGGGGCGCGAGCAAAACCGCCCTATGTCAAAAAGAAGGCAAGGCCATTAGTGACTAGTAATGTTCTGTCAGCAAATCGCAACCTTACCAAGCCCACTGCTATAGAAATGTTGAATGTACGGAGCTCTCGCTACGGCCCGGAAACGGTTGTTATATCAGGAAGTGGGGTCGTCACGGCAGATATTGAAGATGCTACCTATTTTACTCGAACAAATATGAACCCGAAGAGTTTAAGAACTCGGTCTTTTAGGGATTTTCAATCTGTTAATGATAGACAATCTTACCAGGTGGCAACCATTTTGTTTGATAACGGTTCCGCAAAACTTAACACTTCTGATAGGAGGGTCCTTCGTCAGGTGGTTGCTCATCATAAGCAAAATGGGGGCACACTCAGAGTTGTTGGACATGCAAGTTCCCGAACTCGAAACCTGGATCCCGCGCGGCACCAATTAATAAATTTTAAAGTTTCTGCCGCGCGAGCAGATGCCGTGCTTGAGCAATTAGTTCGCTACGGTACCAGGGCATCTAACCTTGTAGTGAGTTCGGTATCTGATACCTTGCCAAAATATCTTGAAAGTATGCCATCAGGAGAAGCTGGTAATCGCCGGGCAGAAATATTTTTAGATTTCTAGGTAGTTATTTCACACAGAATTAGCGAGTTTTAAAATACGAACTTGCAATTTCAAAATTGGTGTAAGTGACAGGAATGAAACTTAATATTAATCGCCAAACCTAAATTGAAACGATAGGTATGGATCAAGAATTCCACCGTATAAAACGCTTGCCACCATATGTTTTTGCCGAAGTCAATGAATTAAAAGCTCGAGCGCGCACGAATGGCGAGGATATAATTGATTTTGGTATGGGAAATCCTGATTCACCAACACCGTCCCATATTGTAAATAAATTAGTTGAAACCATTGGTGATGCGAAAACCCATCGATATTCTGCATCAAGGGGCATTCCTGGTTTACGGAGGGCAATTTCGGCATATTATGCCCGGAGATTTCGCGTAGAGATTGATCCTGATAAAGAGGCTATTGTAACGCTAGGCTCTAAGGAGGGACTTGCTAACCTGGCATCTGCTATCACAAGTCCGGGGGACGTAATATTGGTCCCTAACCCTAGTTATCCGATACATCAGTTTGGATTTGTTATTGCTGGAGCTTCAGTTAGAAATGTGCCAGTTGAGCCTGATGAAAACTATATGCTGGGTTTACAGAGGGCGGTCATTCATAGTATTCCAAAACCCACCGCACTAGTATTAAATTATCCTAATAATCCAACTACTTTAACCACTACATTGGACTTTTATAATCAAGTGGTTGATT
Source organism: Alphaproteobacteria bacterium MarineAlpha3_Bin6 (assembly GCA_002938035.1). Taxonomy (GTDB): domain Bacteria; phylum Pseudomonadota; class Alphaproteobacteria; order Rhodospirillales; family UBA2165. The sequence continues at coordinate 6,118 of PTLH01000051.1, read as the reverse complement.
TCTGTCGCTACCATGAGATTTATATATTGTCCGACTTAGCTTATGCAGAGCTATATTTTGATAATCGTCCACCACCATCGATTTTGGAAGTTCCTGGTGCAAAGGATATTGCGGTAGAGTTTACTTCAATGAGTAAAACCTATTCCATGCCAGGTTGGCGAATAGGCTTTGCTGCCGGTAACCCACGGTTAATTGAATCACTTGCCCGAATAAAATCGTATTTGGATTATGGTGCTTTTACACCCATACAGGTGGCTTCAACAACAGCTCTGAATGGTCCTCAAGAGTGTGTAGAAGAAATGAGGAAACTTTATAGAGAGCGTCGTGATGTGTTGATCAACAGCATGTCTATAGCAGGGTGGCAAATTCCAAGCCCTACATCAACAATGTTTGCTTGGGCACCCGTTCCCCCTGATTTTCTAAACCTTGGTTCGGTTGGATTTTCTAAACTTTTGTTGAAGGAAGCCAAAGTTGCAGTCGCGCCTGGGCTTGCATTTGGTGAACATGGTGATGGCCATGTCAGAATTTCACTGGTCGAGAATCAGCAACGCATCCGTCAAGCAGCACGGAACGTTAAGGCTATGTTTTTACACTCGGGAGTAGAGGTTGAAAAACCCCCAAGTCAAAAGGCCTCGCAGTGACCAAAACATTGCGAGTAGGCGTTGCTGGTTTAGGTTTTGTGGGAGCTGCCACTGTTAAATTACTGCAAAACCAAGCCCCTCTCCTGAGACTTCGTTGCACCAGAGATATACTTGTAACCGCTGTGTCAGCTCGTGATAAGTCAAAAGACCGTGGAATCTCGATGGAGGGGATAAAATGGCATGATAATCCATTAGACATCTCAAATGATGAACATGTAGATTTGGTGGTTGAGGCAATTGGTGGCTCCGATGGAGTTGCTAAAGAAGTTGTTGAAAAAGCAATTGCCAATGGAAAGCACGTTGTGACTGCTAACAAAGCTCTCATTGCTCAAAGTGGAACAATTCTGGCTGAGGATGCGGAACAATCGGGGGTTGCGCTAGCCTTCGAGGCTGCCGTTGCGGGGGGTATTCCTATCCTTAAAGTTCTCCGCGAGGGGCTCTCCGCAAATCGAATTGATGGTGTGTATGGGATTTTGAACGGTACGTGTAATTACATACTTACTTGTATGCGTGAGACAGGAAAGGAATTCGAAGAGGTGTTGCAGGACGCTCAGAAATTGGGGTATGCGGAGGAGGATCCTTCTTTTGACTTGGACGGTATAGATGCGGCACATAAGCTGGCAATTCTCAGTAGTTTGGCGTTTGGGTTAAAAATTGATTTCGGCGCTGTACACGTGGAGGGGATCCGCCATATTACATTGTTAGATATGGAATTTGCACAAGAGCTTGGCTACCGAATAAAACTTCTTGGTATCACGCGTCAATCCGCAAGGGGTATAGAGCAACGGGTCCATCCCTGCATGGTTCCTCTTGATGCGCCTATTGCTCATATCGAGGACGTATTTAATGCGGTAGTGGTTCACGGTGATCAAGTCGGTACCACAATGTACGAAGGAAGAGGTGCGGGAGCAGGGCCAACATCATCGGCTATTGTGGCAGACATTGTGGACATAGCTCTGGGTCGATTTCTTCCAGCATTTGGATTGGCAGCGAATGATCTGAAGACTTCAAATTCCTTAGATATGCTAGAGCGAGTAGCATCCTATTATGTCCGTTTCACAGTGATTGATCGCCCTGGTGTATTTGCAGAAATAGCCACAGCACTCCGGGATAACAATGTTTCGATGGAGAAAATCATACAAAGGGGGAGAGCTCCAGGGGAGCCAGTTCGTGTGGTACTGACTACACATGAAACAAAGGAAAAGGCAATACTGAAGACAATACAAGCTATTGATCAAACAGATGCAGTGGTAGAGCCAACGCGAATGATTAGAATAGAGCCTTCCGTGTTTTTATCTTAAAGTATTCGGGGAATGGGTTAGATGAACAGTACATCGGTGAAAATGGAACGCAATTTAGCATTAGAGGCAGTACGTGTCACTGAAGCGGCTGCTCTCTCTGCGTCCCGATGGATGGGACGGGGAGATGAAAAATCGGCCGATCAGGCCGCTGTAGATGCAATGCGGCAAGCGCTTAACACCCTCCAAATACAAGGGACTGTTCGTATTGGAGAGGGTGAACGTGACGAAGCTCCAATGTTATTTATAGGTGAAGAGGTTGGTGCTGGAGAAGGTCCAAAAATAGATATTGCCTTGGATCCTCTGGAAGGGACAACCATTACTGCAAAGGGGGGTAATAACGCGTTAGCTGTAATCGCAATGGCCGAGGAAGGCGGATTTTTGAACGCTCCTGATACATATATGGAAAAAATAGCTATTGGCCATAGTTTACCTGATGGATTAGTTGACCTTGATGAAAAAGTAGAGGTAAATTTGAAAGAATTAGCTAGGGCCAAAGGCACCGATATAAGTGATCTGGTAGTATGTATACTAGACCGCCCCCGGCACGATGAGATTATCGTAAAATGCAGAGAAGCTGGTTCCAGGATTATGTTGATTGGCGACGGAGACGTTAGTGGGGTGATCGCAACGTCTCAGGAAGAAGCAGGTGTTGACATCTATGTAGGCGTCGGTGGAGCACCAGAGGGGGTCTTAGCGGCGGCGGCGCTTCGATGTATAGGTGGGCAAATGCAGGGTAGGTTGATTTTTCGTTCATCTGATGAACGTCAACGTGCTGAAAGATTGGGAATTACAGACTTTGACCGCAAATATGAACTTAAAGAATTAGCGGGAGGCGAAGTAATGTTTGCCGCCACTGGTGTTACATCAGGTACAATGCTTAAGGGTGTTCGCCGGTTTCGAAATGGTGCGAAGACACATTCAATGATTATGCGCTCTAAAACTGGCACTGTTCGTTACATAGAAGCTGAGCATAATTTTAGACGTAAGATAGGTTTCGATAACACTGGCGCATAGAGGTGATAAAAGACGCAACAGGCCATAAAGTCTTTGGCGTCGCTCAATCCATTTCTCGAAAGAAGTGGATTGAGCGTCCCTATGAACCAAGGGCTGCTTTAGGACTTGCTCAACAGTTCAATTTACCTGCCCTCATGGGGCGCCTCCTTTCATCCCGTGGGATAGATGCCGAAGGAGTTAATTCGTACCTTAATCCTAAACTTAATACTTTGTTACCAGATCCACTTCACCTCTTAGGCATGAAAGATGGTTTAAATCGACTTCTGGATGCAGTTGAAAAGGGCCAGAATATTGCTGTGTTTGGAGACTATGATGTGGATGGCGCTACCTCTTCTGCATTGATTTACAGGTATTTCCTGGCTATCGGAATTAAAATTCGAATTTATATTCCGGATCGTCTCAAAGAGGGATATGGACCTAACATACCTGCAATCGATCAGTTAAAATCAGAAAGCACTAATCTTATAATCACAGTGGACTGCGGTACCGCCGCACATGAAAGCTTGTCCTATGCGAAACAGCAAAATATTGATGTTTTGGTGGTTGATCACCATGTCGCAGAGGCTGTTTTGCCAGAAGCTATTGCAGTTATTAACCCCAATCGATTAGATGAAAATACACCCCACCGACAATTGGCCGCTGTGGGGGTCAGTTTTTTGCTGATTATTGGGCTAAACAAGGTCCTTAGAGAATGTGGTTATTTCAAAAATAATAATATTTCTGAACCGGATATGATGCAATGGCTGGATCTCGTTGCACTTGGTACGGTTGCCGATGTTGTACCATTGATAGGAATAAATAGAGCCCTGGTAAAACAGGGTTTGAAGGTAATGGCTATGCGGAGAAATATCGGTTTATTAGCATTAGCGGATATTGCCGAGTTGGACGAAACACCTGGCGCCTATCATTTAGGTTTTATATTCGGTCCTCGCATTAATGCCGGTGGCCGAGTGGGTGAATCTCACCTTGGTGCAAAGTTGCTTACTACTGAAGATCAAAACGAGGCTGTAAAATTAGCAAAAATACTTGATAAGTATAATCAAGATCGTAAGCAGATTGAAACAGAAATTTACGATCAAGCACTAAAGTTAGTAGACACTCAACGTTCTCGTCACACCTTAATTATTGTCGGGGAGGGGTGGCATCCAGGCGTAATTGGAATAATTGCGAGCCGTTTAAAGGAGCGATTTGGTGTGCCAACTTGTGTCCTAACCCGCAACGGCGACAAGATTACTGGTTCAGGAAGGTCGGTTTATGGAGTTGATCTCGGTAGTGTGGTAATTGCAGCTCGGCAGCGAGGAATACTTACTGCAGGGGGGGGGCATGCCATGGCAGCTGGATTTACAGTGATGGCTGAAAAATTAGAAGCATTTAAGGAGTTCATTGAAACACGCATATCCAATTTTGTTGAGGAAAATGATATTCAGCCCACGTTAACAATTGATAGTACGCTGAGTGTTGAAGCAGCCACTATTGAATTGGTTAAATATTTGGAACGCTTAGGACCTTTCGGTAGTGGTAATGCGGAACCCCGCTTTGCTTTTGAAAGTCTCCGTATTGCCAAGTCGGATGTAGTTGGTAAAGATCATGTTCGCTGTCATTTGGTGGATACGATTGGCCAACGGCTTCAGGCAATCTCATTTCGCAGCTTAGATACTGATCTTGGTCAAAGACTACTTAACCACGGTGGCTTGCCATTGAATCTCGTTGGTCGTTTACGTGAAAATTCGTGGCAAGGCCGTTCTTCAGTTCAATTACTAATCGACGACGGCGCGGAGGTGAATTAACAACTATGCCTTCGGTATTGCTGGTAGTTACCATCTGCGTAGCGGAGGTGCTGACCATGGTTGGGACATTTACGTTTCCTGCTCTTTTGCCGTCATTTATTAATGAATGGCAGTTGACGAATACCGAAGCAGGTTGGATCTCCGGAATGATGTTGGGAGGATATGCTGTCAGTGTACCGGTATTGGTGGGACTAACAGACCGCTATGATGCAAAACTCATATACCTAGGTGGTGCGGCATTAGCGGCGATATCTTTTGCGGCGTTTGCCTTTATTGCAGAGGGGTTCTGGTCAGCTTTAATTTTACGAGCTGTCTCAGGAATAGCTCTGGCAGCTACGTATATGCCAGGATTACGAATGTTGGTGGACAGAATTAATGCTCAGACATCTACGCGCGGTGTCGCTATTTACACAGCTAGTTTTAGTCTAGGGACAGCTTTTTCATTTTTTATCTCTGGTGAGATCGGTGGTCCCTTCGGTTGGAAGATTGCATTCATTATAGCTTCTGTTTGCGCAGCTTTAGCCGTCTTATTGGTATTGATGACATTGGTTCCGGTAATTCCACCAGAACCTCAGGACAAAACGGCTCTTTTAGATTTTCGACCTATTTTTAAAAACCGCGCAGTTATGGGATATATTCTAGCTTATGGAGTGCATAGTTGGGAACTATTTGCCTTCCGATCGTGGCTAGTAGCTTTTTTAGTATTCAGTTTCAGTCTTCAAACTGAGGTTAGTTCCTGGCCAGCGCCAACGATTATTGCAAGTTTAAGTGCAGTTTTAGCTGTATTTGCCAGTATCGGAGGAAATGAATTAGCAGAGAAGTATGGCCGCCGACGAATGATTTATGTATTTTTAATCTCTGCGGGTTGCTTAGGTTTATGTGCAGGTTTTCTCCCGGCTGCGCCATATTGGTTTGTGTCATTGATAATGCTGTTATATGCGGTTCTTATCCAGCTAGATTCAGCAGCCCTTACAGCCGGGGCAGTAACTGTTGCAGAAAAGGGGCGAAAAGGCGCTACTCTTGGATTGCACTCTTTGATCGGTTTTGGTGGAGCTGCGGCGGGTCCACTTGTAGTAGGATTGATGCTGGATATAGGTGGAGGAAGTAATAGTGTTCAGGCTTGGGGTCTGGGATTTGCTTCAATGGGTTTCGTGGCACTTCTCGGTCCTATAGGTTTGTGGTGGTATAGAGAAAAATAATTTTGAAAGACACTGGTCCGTTAAAACTTTATCGAAAATATATTGTTTTAATTGAAAGCTTGATTTCTAACTTCCGTATTAATATATGGTATGGCGTGACCCCTTCGTCTAGTCAGGTCTAGGACTCCAGATTTTCATTCTGGCAACAGGGGTTCAAATCCCCTAGGGGTCACCAT
>PTLH01000050.1 GCA_002938035.1 Alphaproteobacteria bacterium MarineAlpha3_Bin6 | reverse complement strand
AGCTAATGAAACGGATTTAGCGTTAATTTGACCTGTTATTTTTCCATGTATTCTCACGCTGTTTGCAAAAACTTCCCCAACAACATTGGCGGTTGCGCCGAGTATCAATGTATCAACTTTAATATCTCCTGTGAAAGTGCCGTCAATTTGAACCTCACCGTTGGAGTTAAGATCACCGATAATCGTAAGATCGGAACTTAAAAGCGAGGGCGCAACAGGTACTTTAGGCAATTCAACTTCCGGTTTTACATACTCGTTCTTATTAGTTTTTGTAAACATATTTGCCGGCCTTGATAAAACGCCATGGGTTTTTTTGTTTGCCATTATGGGTAACTTCATAATGCAAATGGGAACCAGTACTGCGGCCTGAATTACCTAGCAGACCTATTTTTTGGCGGAAGATAACTTCCTGACCACGCTTTACAAGCGTTTTATATAGGTGACCATATCGGGTCTTGAAGCCGCCACCATGATCGATTTCAATGAACTTTCCGTACTTACCCTTATGTCCAGATTTTACTACCTTGCCGGGGGACGTTGCATAGACATTTGCTTTCTTAAAGCCAGTCAAGTCTAGGCCATAATGCATCGCCCAGCGCCTGTTAATTGGGTCTCGTCGTTTACCAAAATGGCTGGATATTGAAAAATGCTCGAGGGGGGGTGAAAAAGGTATAACGCCAACCAATCTCTTCAGCTTGGATAGTCGGTCTAATCTAGCTCCTAAAATATCTATACTCGATTTCAGAAATGCACCAGGTTCATTACCCTGCCGCACTTCTAAAAATGGCCCACCTTGACCAAGCGTTGAGGTTCTCTTTTTTCCAGTTATTAGCTGTTTAGGTTGGATCCCCGTACGACTAATAAACTTCTCCAGAACACCGATTTCGTCAACTGTGGTAAGCGTTAAACGAGCGATAACGTTTTTCTCCGAGTTCTGCAAATTTTCCAGATTTTTTGATAATTCTGAGGTTCTTTCATTTAGCCGTTCATTTAACATTAATGCTGAGTTTCTCTCGGTGAGAGCGCTTTCCAAGCTACCTGAGATTGATGATAGATTACCTTTTAACTTGAAGTTATGTGTATTTAGACTACGCATCCTGTGCTCAATATCTTTGAGTTTAGCTTTTAATTTACCCTTAATGGCTGCGATTTCATCTTGCCGCCTCTTTGACGAAACTAACTCGGTCTCATATTGGCGTTTAGACGAAACCAGTTCAGTTTTAAAACGGCGCTTGGAAGAGACTAATTTAGATTTGGCAGTTGATAAGTTTTGCTGCAAATTTGCATTTTTTTCGACTAAACCTAACATCGACTCGTGGTTCTTCTCTAGATCATCTGTTAGAATGGTAAATTTGCTTTGGTAATTAGAAATTTCTGATAATAAACCACGATATACTATTCGGGTTTTCAAGATTTCCATTTCCTTTGCTTCTATTACCTTTCCGCTAACAAAAAAACTAAAAGACGAAAATATTCCCCATCCTGACGTAACTATAATCAATATGAAGCCAGCGATTTGGATCTTTTTTGAGATTTTGACAAACCAAACTTTCCCGTCCGTCCTCATGATTAGTTCACGATCGGGAAGGTACGCATCAAACAAACGTTTTAAGCGACGAATTATATATTTTAACCGCACGTGCGCCTCTTAAGAATCTTTGGTTGATCTCCGAAATTTGTGTCTGCTAGGTAAAAGATTGGTAGCAAAATCCTTAATTCTTCAGAGAAAAATGCATTACGAAGTATAACGTGGACCGTATCGTCACGGGGAAATTGATGCAAGGGTAAACGTGGAATTTTGAGGTTTACATAAATGACTTGGGGAACCAATGTCCTGCTTTACTCATTACTTTAGCTGATTCAGACAACTATATTAGGGTTTTAGTGGAGTTTGCCGCTGAATATGCGAGTAACAATTATTTATGAAAACAAAACATAATGGTAATTTTCTAGTATGGGATTAATGAAAATTATAACAAAATGACAATCAAAAGAAGAATCGCCATGTTACTTTCGACATGGTTTGGCTGCGGTTTTTTTAAACCTGCACCTGGCACAAGTGGCTCACTGGCAGCTTTGCCAATAGCTTGGGTACTAACTGAGTTGGGGGGGTATCAAGCACTTGCTGTTGCTACAATTATAATAACAGCTATCGGCGTTTGGGCTTCCAATGTCCACAGCCAGGAACTCTTAGAAGAAGATCCCCCTCAAGTGGTAATAGATGAAGTTGCAGGCCAATTGCTGACCCTGTTAGTGGTGCCACCCACGTTCACTAATTATCTAATCGGTTTTGTTCTCTTTAGGATTGCTGACATCGTGAAGCCGTGGCCAGCGAATTGGGTTGACCAAAATATCAAGGGTGGCCTTGGAATAATGTTAGATGATATTCTGGCGGCCACTTATGCAGGAGCAGGACTTTTGATTGCCTTATCTTGGCTCTAAAAAATGGTTAGCATGTATCCTTATTCCATATCTAAAATTGCCAATGAATTAATCGAGACTTGTAAACTCAAGGGTTTAAAAATCGCCACCGCTGAATCTTGTACAGGTGGTCTAATTGCCGGATCATTGACGGCAATTTCGGGATCTTCAGCCGTTTTTGAGCGTGGTTTTAATACCTATTCTAATCAATCAAAATGTGAACTATTGAATGTGTCATTTGATGATATTGTGACATTTGGAGCAGTTAGTGAGCAAGTCGCAGGGAAAATGGCCGAAGGCGCTTTAAAAAACTCGCCCGTACATTTGACAGCCGCTGTAACAGGTATTGCAGGACCGGATGGAGGTTCACCCGACAAGCCGGTTGGCACGGTTTACATAGCCTCCGCTTGTTCGGATCGGGAAACACTGAACAAGATGTTTCTATTCGAGGGTGATCGGGACAAAGTGCGTTTGGATACGGTGAAAGAGGCGTTAATCATGATGTTGCTTCAAGTAGTTGATTAAAATTCGAAATTTGGACCAACTAAATTAACCTATCGTCATATAATTTTCGGTTGAGGTGCTTTAGGCATAGAAATCAAGGGAACCATTTATATCAATTTTGGAGTTCAGGGTCGTTTTTTTGAAGAATAGACGAAATACGCCCTTTCTTCAAAAGAATGGACCATTTTCTTAACAGCTTCATTAAAGATTAAACCTATCATTTTTTGCATTAAATTTGACCGGAATTCGAATTCCACATAAAAATCTACGGTACACGTCCCGTCTGCTTCAGGTAAAAAAATCCAATGGTTGTTTAAGTATTTAAAAGGGCCTCGACTATAAGTCACGTCAATGCGTTCTGGTTCAGTTAGGATGACCCTTGAGGTGAACCCCTCTCTAAATACCTTGTAACCGATTACCATGTCAGCCAGTAATTCATTCCCCTCGCGAGAACGTATACGCGTGCTAATACACCAAGGTAAAAATTCCGAATAATTTTCGATGTCCGAAACAAGTTGGAACATTTGCTCTTGAGTATGAGGGAGGTGTTTTTTTTCGGCGTGCGTCTGCATTCAAGTCATTAGCCAGTACGGGGGGACGCGAGTTTGTTTTGGCGGGCCTGTAACAATATCTTAAAACCTTTGTCAGCGTGATAAGATGAGCGTGTAAGCGGAGTAGCCGAGACGTTCAGAAAACCTTTTGCAGTAGCCAGTTCTGCGTATTCAGAAAATTCATCCGGTGTCACAAATCGATCGATGGAGGCATGTCGAAGTGTTGGTTGGAGGTATTGACCAATTGTAAGAAAGTCTACTCTCGCCGATATTAGGTCATCCATAACCTGAAGAACCTCATGTCTTCCCTCACCTAGGCCTACCATGATACCCGATTTAGTGAATATCCCAGGTGACAACTCTTTAGTTCTTTCTAAAAGTCTCAAACTATGGAAATAACGAGCACCAGGTCGGATAGTGGGATAGAGCCTCGGTACAGTTTCAAGATTGTGGTTGAAGACTTCCGGTCTGGCGGAAAGAGAAATTTCTAAGGCGCCCTCTTTGTTAAGAAAATCTGGGGTTAAGATCTCCACAGTGGTATCTGGAGACATTGAATGAACTAGATGAACACACTTTGCAAATTGGCTCGCCCCCCCATCTGGAAGGTCGTCCCGATCCACGGATGTGATAACCATATGGCGCATGTCAGCTTTAAGGGCCATGTTGGCTACGTTCATTGGTTCCAATGGATTGACAGGACCTGGCTTTCCTGTACGGACATTACAGAAGGCACATGCGCGAGTACAAATTGCTCCCAGGATCATGACAGTGGCGTGCTTTTGTGCCCAACATTCTCCTATATTGGGGCAGGCCGCCTCCTCACAGACGGTCGTGAGGCCTAAATTACTTATGAGTTGTTTAGTTTTTTCGTAAACTGGCGAGATGGGTGCTTTAACCCTAATCCAGTCAGGCTTCCTGGGGGAAGGATTAACTGGTTTTTTGCGAAGTTCTGGGTGGCGGATACTGCTATTTCTGTGCATTGGTTACTTTCTATCAAGTTGTAATCACACTGTGCAATGGAGAGGTTGATTCTATAACTTTTTTGTACTTTTATAGTATCTAGCGATACATCTGACACCGCGGATATTAGAAATGATGGTCTGGAAGGCGAGTATTATTTGGATCTCAGTCAACGTGGTATAAAACGGTAAAGTTAAAAGTGTATCACTCGTCCGTAGGCGTCTAGCACAGACTCGTGGATCATCTCAGATAAAGTTGGATGGGGGAATATTGTTTCCATCAATTCAATCTCGGTCGTCTCCAAAGATTTTGCAATACTGTAGCCTTGGATAAGCTCGGTAACTTCGGCTCCAATCATATGGGCCCCCAGTAATTCACCCGTCGAAGAGTCAAATATGGTTTTGACCAAACCTTCAGGTTCACCCAAAGCAATTGCTTTACCATTACCAGTGAATGGGAAGCGCCCCACCTTCACTTTGTAGCCTTTTTCTATTGCAATCGCTTCTGTCAGTCCCACGCTGGCCACTTGGGGGTGACAATAAGTGCATCCTGGGATGCGGCGTGTATCAAGTGGGTGAATATTTGGCATACCGGCAATTTTCTCAATGCAAATTATTCCTTCGTGAGTTGCCTTGTGGGCAAGCCAAGGCGGCCCCACTACGTCTCCAATCGCGAAGACGCCGGGTTCGTTTGTTTTCCCCCATTTGTCTATCTTAATATGGTTGTGATCGACCAGAACATCTGTGGCATCAAGACCCAGGTTCTCTACGTTGCCTGTGATACCAACTGCTATAATTGCTCGATCGAATGTGGTTTCGATAGAATTACCGTCAGTAGTGATGGTTGCTGTTACATTGTCTTGGCCTTTTTTGAGCGCAGTTACAGTTGCCGAAGTCAAGATTTGCATGCCTTGTGACACGAACGCCTTTTGAGCAAGCTGGGATATCTCTTCATCTTCAACTGGTAGAATACGCGTCAGTAGTTCGACAACCGTAACATCTACACCAAGGGTCCTATAAAAACTCGCAAATTCAATACCAATTGCGCCAGAGCCTATAACCAAAAGCGATTTGGGCATTACGTCAGGAACCATCGCTTCCTTATAGGTCCAGATTAATTTACCATCTGGTTCTATTTTGGGAAGGCTTCGAGCTCTGGCGCCAGTTGCTAAAATGATATTTTTTGCGGCTAATTCACTAACAGTATTATCATTCTTTTCGAAAATTATTTTTCCGTTTCCGGCAAGCTTGCCATGCCCTTCAAGCACTTCAACACTATTTTTTTTTAGTAGGTAGGCGACGCCGCTTGAAAGCTGTTTGGCCACACTTCTGGAACGTTCAATTATTTTATTAATATCGAAGGATAAGTCACTGACAGACAAGCCAAAATCATCAGCGTGCTGAATGTATCTATAAATTTCTGCCGTACGAAGGAGCGCTTTCGTTGGTATACATCCCCAGTTGAGACAGATGCCTCCGAGATGTTCCCTTTCCAAGATCGCTGTTTTCATCCCGAGTTGGGCCGCGCGGATAGCTGTTACGTAGCCACCAGGCCCGCTGCCAATAATTATTGTGTCAAAAACGTTCTCCGCCATATATTTATTCTAAAGTATCATGGTTAGGGGGTCTTCGATGAGTGATTTGAAGGCCTGCAGATACTGCGCTCCTAATGCCCCGTCTACGGCGCGATGATCAACTGAAAGTGTGCATGACATCATAGTAGCAATGGAGAGAGTATCTTTTTTGACTACTGCCCTCTTTTCTCCGGCACCTACCGCCAATATACAAGACTGTGGTTGATTAATAATCGCAGAGAACTCTTTCACCCCATACATTCCTAAATTTGAAATTGTGAAGCTACCACCTTGATATTCCTCGGGTGTAAGTTTGCCGTCCCGTGCCTTGTTAGCTAACACTTTTGTTTCAATTGAAATTTCAGTAAGTCCCTTTTGATCGGCGTTGCGGATTATCGGTGTAATTAAGCCTCCTTCGGTGGCAACGGCAATCGAGATATCAACATTATTGAGTTGACGCATTGCCTTGTCAGTCCAACTGACATTCACCATTGGCACTTTTTTTATGGCAAGCGCTACTGCCCTAACCACAAAATCATTTACGGAGAGTTTATAGGAACCCTCACCCTCTGGCGCCCGGTTGTTGAGGTCTTTGCGCATTTCCAGGAGACGCTCAATTTCGCATTCAATAGTCAAGAAAAAATGAGGAATTTGATTTGACGATTTTGTCAATCTATCGGCGATTACCATTCTCATATTACTATGAGTTATTTCAGTGAAATTCTCACCTGGAGTACTTTTTAATGGCGCCGGAACCATCTTTTCGCTCGATACTACTGCTGGGACTGATATTTCTGATTGGCCAATCACAGTTTCATCCTCTTGGGGAGTTTTGGTTGGAATAGCCTCTAGATCCCTTTTTACCACACGTCCGTGTGGGCCGCTTCCGGCTATGTTTGTTAGATCAATTCCTGCGTCTGATGCCGCTCGCCTAGCTAAAGGGCTTGCAAATATTCGTAAGCTTGCGTCGACCTGTGGTTTATTAGAATCAGACCCCGGTTTGGGTAGCATTTGAGGTTGGACTAAATCGGCTGACGCTTGATTTTCCTCCCCTACTTCTGGGGAATATGATTCGACATAAGTATTTAGATTAGAGGCGTCTTCGCCATCCGTTAACATTATTGCGATGGGTTCATTTACGGGGATACCCTCGGAACTTTCCGGTTTTAAAATTGTCCCTAGTATACCCTCCTCCACGGCTTCCAGCTCCATAGTCGCCTTGTCGGTTTCAATCTCGGCAAGTAGATCGCCGGCAGCCACTTTATCACCTTCTACTTTGTGCCACTTGGTAATCGTCCCTTCCGTCATAGTGGGAGAAAGGGCTGGCATCAGTATTGGTGTCGTCATGATATTTGCCTTATCTATAACAAACTGACTTTACCGCTTCGATAACTTTTGCTGCATTAGGAAGGTAAGCGGTTTCGAGGTTACGCGCATACGGCATTGGAACGTCAGCTCCAGTTACTCTCAAAACTGGTGCATCCAGATAATCAAAAGCTTTTTCCATTGCGATGGCTGCTATTTCGGCACCTATACCAGCAACAGGCCAACCCTCTTCGACGCTTACTAAGCGATTAGTTTTCTTAAGCGAATTAATTATGCACTCGGTATCTAGGGGGCGGAGTGAACGAAGGTTTATTACTTCGGCTCTGATACCTTCCTCAACTAAAAGTTCTGCTGCCTGAAGAGCACAATTTACCATATTAGAATAGGCCACAATTGTAACGTCGTACCCTATCCGCTCAATCTTCGCCTTACCTATTGGAATCGTAAAATTGTCATCCATTGGGAGTTCAAAGCTTTGGCCGTAAAGTATTTCATTTTCAAGACATATGATCGGGTTAGGGTCTCGGATTGCCGATTTCAGCAATCCTTTTGCGTCAGCGGAAGACCAGGGTGAGATAACCTTTAAACCTGGAACATGCGCAAACCAGCTGGCGTAACATTGGGAATGTTGGGCCGCCACTCCTGCCGCAGCACCATTTGGTCCCCTAAAAACCATCGGACAACCCATCTGTCCCCCTGACATGTAAAGTGTCTTTGCAGCTGAATTAATGAGATGATCCATAGCCTGCATTGCAAAATTAAATGTCATGAATTCGACAACTGGTTTGAGACCGCCAAACGCTGCACCCACGCTTACGCCGGCGATTCCGTGCTCAGTGATTGGCGTGTCAATTACCCGTTTTGGGCCAAACTCTTTTAGGAGACCTAGAGAAACTTTATAGGCTCCCTCGTACTCCGCTACTTCCTCACCTATTAGGAATACCTTATTATCTTTTCGCATCTCTTCGGCAAGAGCTTCACAGAGTGCCTCGCGAACAGTTAACGTAGTCGTGGGGCCAGCATATTCAGGCTCATTAATCGGCGCCGTATCTTTGTTATTGGTCTTGAGTGTCGGGTAAATTTGATCCGCTGAAGAGGGGTTACCCTGCCCAGTATTGCCAACACTAACATCAGAAGGTGGCAAGTCTGTTGGTTTTGCTGCCAAATTTTCTTGGGACATATTTTGGTTTGTTTCTAATATTTCTTTTTGTGGGGTTGTTAATAAACTATCTTCGGGGGAATATTCCTCTCCATGTTCCAACATTATTGCTATGGGCTCATTTACCGGGATACCTTCCGAACCTGCAGGTTTAATAAGTATTCCCAGAATGCCCTCCTCGACTGCTTCTAGCTCCATGGTGGCTTTATCAGTTTCAATTTCTGCCAGTAGGTCTCCAGATACAACCGTGTCACCTTCATTCTTAAGCCATTTGGAAATAGTTCCTTCTGTCATAGTTGGAGACAAGGCCGGCATTAGAATTGGGGTAGCCATAAATCTATATCCCTCGCTGCCTACTAGGCTTCCACCAGAACGTCTGTATATAATTCTGATAATTCGGGTTCGGGAGACTGTTGAGCGAATTCTGCTGCATCGGCAATAATAGCCTTTACCTCATCATCAATATTTTTTATTTCAGCTTCACTGGCATGTTTGCCGTCAATTATTTGTTGGCGAACTCTATCAATTGGATCACGTTCAGCCCGAACCTGGCTTACCTCTTCACGTGTTCGGTATTGTGCTGGATCAGACATTGAATGCCCCCGATACCTGTAGGTCTGCATTCCAAGGATATAAGGTCCATCACCGTTTCTAGCATGGTTAAGTGCTATTTCTCCTGCAGCTTTAACTGCCACGACATCCATACCATCCACTCTAACTCCAGGAATACCAAAACCTGTGCCACGAGCATATAGTTCTTGTGTTGCAGATGCACGAGACACCGAAGTTCCCATTCCGTAGTGGTTGTTCTCGATAACATAAACTACAGGTAATTTCCAAAGTGCTGCCATGTTGAATGATTCATAGACTTGACCTTGGTTGGCGGCTCCATCTCCATAGTAGGTCATGCACACCCCACCATCTTCGTTGTATTGATGCGCTAGCCCAAGGCCAGTCCCAATGGGTACTTGTGCAGCTACAATTCCATGACCCCCAAAAAACTTTTTTTCACGACTGAACATATGCATAGACCCGCCTTTACCTTTGGAGTAGCCGCCTTTGCGTCCTGTGAGTTCTGCCATTACACCTCTCGGTGTCATACCTGTTGCCAACATATGGCCGTGATCTCTGTAGCTGGTAATAAGTGAATCCACTTGTGTCTTTGCTGCGGCCTGCATCCCCACTACAACAGCTTCTTGGCCTATGTAGAGATGACAGAATCCTTGGATTAACCCCATTCCGTATAATTGGCCTGCTTTCTCCTCAAATCGTCGAATTTGCAACATTTCGCGATAGTAACGCGTTAATTCTTCAGAGCTTAAGACGTTTATGGGTTCAGGATTTCGTTTGGTTGACTTATTTTTAGTTTTTGGTTGGAACATTTCTAACTTCCAATCTAATAGCGCCGATGTAGATAAAAACTCTGCTCGAAAAGAAATTGGATTATTGATATTTTATAGCACTAGGCTGTACCCTAAAACCATTGTTTTGCAATAGAAAAATTGGGTTTAATAGGATATCAGTTAATTGACCGTTTGCCGCTAACATTTAATTAACTACGCATGTATTTTTGTGTAATTTTAGATCGATATTTTTTCAATTCTGTGAATAACTTTTAACCAATTAGGCAATTAAAGATAATTCTCAAAAACTTATTTGTGTCATTACCGAGTGCAATTGAGTTACCAAAAAAGGAGCAATTTTAAATGTTGAAGTTTTATGGCCGAAAAACATCAATTAATGTTCAAAAAGCCGCTTGGGCTATGGGCGAAGCCGGCCTTAAATGGGATTGGATTGATAAAGACGGAACTGTTGGTTCTATCGACAGTCAAGAATACCGAAAGTTGAACCCGGCATCGCAAATTCCTACACTTGAAGATGACGGTCTTTTGGTACGCCAATCTAACGCGATTGTGCGTTATATATCTAAAAAATATGCTCCTACAAAATTATGGCCTTCTAAATATTCAGCATACGTAGAAGCGGAGAGATGGATGGAGTGGCAGGCCACAGACAATTTGAAGAACATGGTTACCGTATTTTGGGGTCTTATTCGAACACCGCCTGAAAAACAAAATAAAGATGTTATTGCTAATTCTGTTTGGGAATTAAATAAAGAGTTTTCCCTTTTAAATGAGCACCTTGTGGGCCGGCGTTATATAGCTGGAAACACGTTTTCAATGGGTGACATTCCCGCTGGTGCCGCGGCATATCGTTTCTATGCCCTTCCTATAAAACGTCATAATTTTCCACATTTAGAGACTTGGTATCAGCTTTTGCAGGAGCGCACGCCATTTCGTGAATTGGTGATGGTACCGCTCTCATAAACTTAATTCTATATTGAAAAAGTGCGTTTTTCTGACGACCAAACGGGTTTTTCCGAGCGCTTTACGAGGAACGTCGTATCATACTATGGCAAGATTTACATAGATGACTGATCCCGGGTTTAAAGGAGCATTTTTACTTCATTTCAAAAGTATTATGGTCTCGTTTGGCCGACTGTAACCCAACATGATACGGACACGCTCTTCTAACATATCTATGTCCAGGCTTTTAGGACTGAGCAAAGTCACTTGATTTTGTAGGCGTTTTTTTTTGTTAATTAGTATCTGTTGAGTTTTTTTTGCGGCCAAAACTTCTCCGTGAATCTGCATAAAAGCTATAAGACCGCGCTCACCTTGGATCGTGTGAAATGTTATATACAGAATAATCGTTGCCCAAATTGTCGGCCATAATATGAAGCGTAGCTTCAGCCTAAGTTCCGAAAATATTTTCATTTATTTTATTATTTTCCTATTAGAAAAAACATTATTATCCAAGGTTTGAGAACGACTAGGAAAAATATTTCCCATTTATTGTGAGAGCTTTGATATTAAAATATTTTAAACTAATATAATATGTTAATTACCCGATTATCCTCCCAAAAATTCGAGGTTAATTCATAAAATCCCTTAGTTTGCTTTCTTAAATATGCATTATCACGCTTTTATGATCACAAATTTATTAACAAATTAAATTAAGAGGCATCTGGACGTGGTGTTAGATTTTTATTTGTCCTAGAATACTTTTACCAGCAAAAGAAGCAGCCAAACCAAGTTCTTCTTCAATCCTGATAAGTTGGTTGTATTTTGCGAGGCGTTCGGACCGGCATAGAGATCCAGTTTTAATTTGGCCGGCGTTGGTGGCCACAGCAATATCTGCAATGGTGGTATCCTCGGTATCACCAGACCTGTGAGATATGATTGCGGTGTAATTAGCTTTGTGGGCAATTTCGACTGCTGCTAAAGTTTCGGTCAGAGTACCAATTTGGTTCACCTTAATTAAAATTGAGTTAGCAATACCTTTTTCTACGCCCTTCTTAAGACGTTGAGGATTAGTAACAAATACATCATCACCAACCAATTGTACGCTATCTCCAATTGTTTGTGTGAGCATTTTCCAACCATTCCAATCGTCTTCTGCCATTCCGTCCTCGATGGAGACAATTGGGTACTGAGTAATGAGAGCGCGGTAGTAATCAGTCATCCCCTCAGCATCAAGTTTTTTCCCTTCTCCTTCCATGATGTAATAGCCGTCTCTGTATAATTCGCTAGAAGCTGCGTCTATCGCTAATACCACCTCCTTTCCCGCTTCATAACCAGAAGAGTTGATAGCTTGCATGATTAATTCTAGACCTTCTTCTGCGTTAGCCAAGGAAGGGGCAAAACCGCCTTCATCACCAACGTTGGTATTGTGACCTGCATTTTTCAACGTAGATCTCAAGGCTTGAAATATCTCAGCTCCCATACGAATGGCTTCTGTTACACTTTGGGCGCCTATCGGCATCACCATCAACTCCTGAAAATCCATAGAATTATCTGCGTGTGCCCCGCCATTAATAATATTCATCATGGGTACCGGTAGAAGAGACGCCTGGGTGCCACCAATATAACGGTATAAGGGCAAGGAAACCGTCTCTGCTGCCGCCTTTGCGACAGCTAGGCTTACGCCCAAAATTGCATTGGCCCCAAGACGTAATTTATTTGGCGTTCCATCTAATTGGTTCATACTCTGATCTATGTGGACCTGGTCCTCAGCCTCTTGCCCGACCAATGCCTCAAATATCTCGCCATTTACATTGGCACAGGCCTTTAAAACACCCTGTCCACCATAACGATCCTCATCAGAATCTCTAAGTTCTACGGCTTCATGAATTCCCGTTGATGCCCCCGACGGTACCGCAGAACGCCCAAAGGCGCCGCCTTCTAGTGTGACATCCACTTCAATAGTGGGATTACCTCTTGAATCAATAATTTCCCGGGCAAATATATCGGTGATGGCTGTCATTAGCCGTACATTTCGGTTCCTGCGATTTTTATATGGTTGATAGCTGTAACTGGTGTCACTGGCAAGTGTTTTGGGATCAGAATCTGAACCCGCGCAAATGGAAAATAATATTTACAATGTTTGCAACCAACCAAGAAATTTCCTTCTACTTCTCAAACGGAATTATTTTATATTAAACGGCTATGGGATGAGCCTTGGATATACTATCAAGCTCAAGTAAGGTTTCAATAATTTCTGGTAAGTCCTTAAGATAAATCATGTTTGGGCCGTCACTGGGCGCTTTGTTAGGATCCTGATGAGTTTCTATAAATACTCCAGCAACTCCGACAGCAACAGCTGCGCGAGCAAGAATAGGGGCAAATTTTCTGTCACCACCGGTTGCTGTGCCCTGTCCCCCAGGTTGCTGAACGGAGTGGGTCGCATCGAAAATGACTGGATACCCGGTTTGGGCTAGTATTGGTAAAGAGCGCATATCAGAAACAAGTGCATTATAACCAAAGCTTGCACCCCGTTCGCAGAGAAGTATGTTCTCATTTCCCGTGGTCTCTATCTTTCGGACCACGTTTTTCATGTCCCATGGAGCCATAAATTGCCCTTTCTTGACGTGGAGGACCCTTCCAGTCTGTCCAGCGGCAATTAGCAAGTCCGTTTGGCGACAAAGAAAAGCAGGAATCTGGAGGACGTCAACTGATTTGGAAACTTTAACAGCCTCCTCTACAGTATGTATATCGGTTAGTACTGGACATTTGAACTCGTTCCTAATCGCTTCAAAAATGGGTAAGGATTCCTCAATTCCAAGGCCACGTTTTGCGTCGACGCTAGTGCGGTTTGCTTTGTCATAGGAGGTTTTATATATGAGACCAATACCAAACGTTTTAGCAAGCTCTGTAAGCGCACCGGCCATTTCAAAGGCGTGTTCCTTGGATTCAAGGGCACAAGGCCCGGCTATAAGTTTGATTTTCTGATTGTTGGCAAGGGATAAGTTACCGATGTGAACAACACGTGGTTCTTGCATGAGATTCTTACCTTAAACCAGGCGTGACTGCTTGACAGCAGCACGGACAAAATCAATGAACAAGGGGTGAGGTTGAAAAGGTCTGGACTTAAGTTCGGGGTGAAACTGAACGCCAATAAACCAGGGATGATCGGGGATTTCGATTATTTCAGGGAGTGTGCCATCTGGCGACTTTCCTGAATAGTGTACGCCAACTTCGGCAAGTTGATCCTCATAAGCGATATTGACTTCATAACGGTGTCGATGACGTTCACTAATCGTAGTTAAGCCATAAATTTCTTTTACCCTACTACTATTTTTAAGTTCACAGGGATACGCCCCGAGCCGCATTGTTCCGCCTTTATCTGAGATGTGATCTCGCTTGTGCAGTACGCCATGACGCTCCCATTCAGTCATAAGGCCCACCACGGGCTCACTGCATGGACCAAACTCCGTGGTTCCGGCATTCTTTATTCCAGCTAAATTACGAGCAGCTTCAACAACTGCCATTTGCATGCCAAAACAGATTCCGAAGTATGGCACCCGCCTTTCTCGTGCATACTTTGCAACTCTAATCTTGCCTTCAGCTCCTCTTTCACCAAATCCACCAGGGATAAGGATGCCGTTTACACCTTCTAGGTTTTGAATAGCTTCATTATCCTCAAAAGTATCTGACTCGAGCCATTTAAGGTTAACACGAACATTATTGGCGATGCCCCCATGAGCTAATGCCTCGGTAAGAGATTTATAGGCATCTTTTAATCCTGTATATTTGCCGACAACGGCAATTGATACTTCCCCTTCTGGTTTGGTAGCAAGTTTAACGATATCTTGCCACGGTTTGAGATCCGGCTCAGTTGTGTTTTCAAGGCGAAAATGTTCGCAAACTTGTCTATCTAACCCCTGTTCATGATAAACTATAGGTACTTTATAGATACAATCTACGTCCAGAGCCGGAACCACAGCTTCTTCTCTAACATTACAAAATAGCGCCACCTTTTTTCTGTCGGCTTCTGGAATGTCTCGATCAGATCTACATAGCAATAGGTCTGCTCGTATACCAACGTTCAAAAGTTCCTTTACAGAGTGTTGCGTTGGTTTTGTTTTCAATTCACCCGCTGCAGCAATAAAGGGAATTAACGTCAAGTGGATATACATTGTGCGATCTTGGCCCAACTCGTTACCAAGTTGTCGGATTGCCTCTAAGAATGGCAAACTTTCAATATCTCCAACTGTGCCACCAATCTCGCAAAGAACAAAATCCTCATCACTAATGTCTGACAAAATAAATTCTTTGATAGCATCCGTGACATGGGGGATAACTTGGATCGTTGCTCCTAGGTATTCTCCCCTTCTCTCTTTAGCTATTACGTCAGAATAAATTCGGCCTGTCGTTAGATTATCGCTTTGTCTTGCATCTACGCAGGTAAATCTTTCGTAGTGACCAAGGTCGAGATCGGTTTCGGCGCCATCATCTGTTACAAAAACTTCGCCGTGCTGGTAAGGGCTCATGGTGCCAGGATCGACGTTTAAATAAGGGTCAAGCTTGCGAAGCCGGACACGAAAACCACGGGCCTGCAGCAATGTCGCCAATGCCGCTGACGCTAATCCTTTTCCAAGTGAGGAGACCACGCCGCCAGTAATAAATATAAAACGCGCCATGGGTGGATAACCTATAACATTAGAGGTAAGTAAAAAAGAGAAGAGGCGGCAAAATTGCCGCCT
>PTLH01000005.1 GCA_002938035.1 Alphaproteobacteria bacterium MarineAlpha3_Bin6 | reverse complement strand
TCTATTGTCTCAGACTATAATTATTTCCTGCTTACCCGATGCAGTGATATTATCCGTTTTCAAAGAAGTTGAACAGGATGGAAAATTATTTTAAATCGTAAGAAATCATCGCAAAACAGGCTTTTGACGGCTTGTAGAGAGACGTAACTCATTTTATATTGATCAATATATAGTAGGCAGGAGGTAGTTTTGCCCAATAATATAGTTAATAAGATGCTGTTCCCCGGTATTCCAATTCTATCCGTCGTTTTGCTGCTCTTCACCAGTTATCAAGCCATTGCGCAGTCGCTGCCATCCGTCGAAAAGATGGTTGCAGAGCGGATTTTGGGCGATAAAAATGCACCAGTAGAAGTCATTGAATATGCGTCCCTCACTTGCCCGCATTGCGCAGCCTTTCATAATGGCCCCTGGCCAAAGCTTAAAAAAGAATATGTGGATACAGGGAAAATCAAATTGATTTACCGAGATTTTCCGACAGACCAGTTAGCGGTTGCGGCCTCCATGGTCGCTAAATGTGCGCCAGAAAACCGTTACTTCAGCATAATCAAACTGATGTTCCGCACCCAGGACAAATGGCGACGGGCCAAAAACCCACACGAGGCTCTCTCCAACATCGGGCGTCTTGCAGGAATGTCGCCGGCTACCGTTGAAGCCTGTATGAACAACCAGGCAGTATTCGACGGTGTTATGAAACAACGTAACGAAGGTCATAAAAATTTCAATATCGAAGCCACCCCTACCTTGATTGTAAACGGAAAAAAAATTGAAGGAGGATTAACGTTAGAGGAATTTAGGGTGGAGTTTGACAAAGCCCTCCTAGAAACAGGAAAAAAATGATCTCTGTCGCAATTGAACACGAATATTAGTTTAGGAAATTTCTCAAATTTAGTCTCGGGTATCAAAAAAAGTGCAATTTACAAAACTCCGACTAGCGGGGTTTAAATCCTTCGTAGAACCTGTTGAACTCGCTATTGAGCCAGGTGTAACTGGTATTGTGGGTCCCAACGGCTGTGGAAAATCTAATCTTGTTGAAGCCATCAAGTGGGTTATGGGGGAGACATCAGCCAAACAAATCCGCGGAAACGAAATGGATGATGTTATATTTTCAGGTACTTCCAATCGGCCGGGCCGGAATATTGCCGAGGTTGGATTGGAAATGGAAAATACTGAACGCACGGCGCCTGCACAGTTCAACGACTTTACGGACATTGAAGTGACACGCCGAATTGTGCGGGAAAAGGGATCTACTTATAGGGTCAATTCAAAGGAAGTTCGCGCCCGTGACGTCCATTTGTTATTCGCTGATCAGGCCTCCGGCGCGCGCTCAACTGCCCTTGTCAGTCAAGGCCAGATTAGCGAAATCGTTTTAGCCAAACCCACAGACCGCCGAAAGTTATTAGAGGAAGCTGCCGGAATTACCGGTCTCCACTCCCGTCGCCATGAAGCAGAACTGCGTCTGCGAGGTGCCGAAACAAATCTGGACCGCCTTGACGATATCCTGGTGGCCCTGGACACACAAATGCAGAGCCTCCGCAAGCAGGTGCGCCAGGCAACCCGCTACCGCAATTTAAATGATCATATCAGAAAAGCCCAAGCCGCGTATTTTATAATTCGCTGGGATGCCGCCTCTGGAGAGTTGGAGACTGCCATATCTTTGCTGAAAGAAAGTGAACGGGCGGTAGCAGAGATGACAGGTCGCCTCTCGGCAGCCACCACCAAACAGGTTGAAGCGGCTAGCTGCCTTCCCCAACAGCGTCAGGAAGAAGCCGAAGCTGCGGCGGCTCTCCAACGCCTTATGCTGGAGCGTGACAGCTTGGGAGAAGAAGAAAAACGGATCGACGCTGAACGCCAAGAAACGGAAACCCGGTTATCCCAAACTTCGCAAGATATGGAACGGGAGCATAATCTTATTTCAGATTGCACAGCGGCAATCGTTCGTCTCGAAAATGAGCATGAGAACTATTCAAGAGAAAGCAACGACCAAAACGAGGTTATGGAGAAAGCGTCCCTGACGCTCAAAGCTGCGCAAGGATCATTCGAAACCCTGAATGGAGAGACGGCATCCGCCATAAAAAAATTAGCAGAGGATGAAACCCGACGTGAAAATTTAATTCGGCGACGCTCGGAAGTTGACGCCCGGCTCACGCGTTTGGGCCACGAAAAAGAGATACTTGGTCACCAAATTCAGGTCCAAAAAGAAAATATTACGGAGAATAATACCCTCTCCGACTCTACAACGAACCTCGAATATGTCGAAGCCAAAATGCAAGAATCCCGAAAAGCTCTAGTCACTGCAGAGTCCAGGCGCCTAGAAGCTATGAAACGTCTCAATATTTTACAAAATGACGCCCAGAAAACACTATCTGCGGCCGCCGAACTGACTGCTAAAGAGAAGGCCCTATCCGAACTATTAGAGACTGGCGATCCAGATCTCTGGCCTCCTTTAATTGATTCTCTAAATGTAGAAAGTGGCTATGAAGCGGCTCTAGGCGTGGCCCTAGGAGACGATCTTTCAGCCCCCACAGATGAAGCATCTCCCGTCCATTGGACTAGTCTACCCGATTTTGAAGATATTACACCCCTCCCAATGGGCGTCACCCCGCTTAGCGACTACGTTTCCGGCTCCGTTGCGCTAAATCGTCGGCTTAGTCAGATTGGTGTAATAAAAGATAGTAACACTGGGCAGAAATTTGCCGGCCAATTAAAGCAAGGCCAGCGCATAGTCTCTCTCGATGGCGGGTTTTGGAGGTGGGACGGCTATACAGCAACATCGGATGCACCAGCTGTCGCAACCGTTCGTCTCGAACAAAGAAACAGTTTAAAAGATATTCGACAGGAATTGGTGGCCGCAAGATCGAAAGCAGTTTCAGTGGAAGACCGTCTAGAGGCGGCAAGAATTGATGTCGACCTAGCCACAAAAGAAGAATCTGGGACCCGTAGAGCGTCGTTGAATGCCGAACAAATATTTTTTGATGTCCAGAAAAGCCATGGAGAACTCCATAAGAAAATATCGGAGATTAATGCAAATCTCTCCGTTCAACAGGAAGCCATGGTCCGGGTCGTGAGTGACGTCGATGAAGCAGGGTCTATACTTGCTACTACAATTTCAGAGATTGCCTCTCTCCCCGACACTGCGATCATCGGAAAGGAAGTAGAGACCCTCAAAAGCCAAGAAAATTACGCACGAACAGAATTGACAGAGGCTCAAAGTGCACACCATAACCTACAACACCAGAAACTAGAACGCCGCGACCGCATGCAAAATCTGGCAGATGAATTGGCCGCATGGAAAGAACGCCAAAAAAGCGCAGCATCTCAAATGGAACAGTTAGAAGAACGTCAGAGGTCTTTGTTGGCAGCCCGGGAGCGTTTTTCCGCGCAACCGGACAAAATTTGTTCACGACGTAATGATCTTCTTGAGAAAATTGAAGTCGCTGAAGAAGTGAGAAGGAAAACAGCAGACCATCTGATAGTATCTGAAGAAAAGTTAACTGAGGCTGATAATGATTTGAAATTAGCCGGAACGCGCCTTGCCCATATTCGTGAGGAGCGCGTGCGCGCTGAAGCCATGGCTGATCAAAACAAACAAACCATGGAGGCTTTAGTCGAGCGAATAGAAGATCAACTGAATTGCAGCCACGAAGATCTGAACGAAATCGCGGCCATGAAAAACAATACGACAATGCCTGAGCTGGAAGTTGCTGAGAAAAGAGTGGAGCGCCTCGAGCGAGAAAGGGAAACCATGGGACCGGTTAATTTACTGGCGGAAGCAGAATCCCAGGAACTTCGTGAAAAAATTGAAACATTAAATAAAGAGAGGGAAGATCTTATTAAAGCAATAGATAAATTGCGCCGCGGGATAAATGAACTGAACCGGGAAGGCCGACAACGTCTTATGTCATCCTTTACAGAAGTGGATAAGCATTTTGGTGAACTCTTCACCCGCCTCTTTGGTGGCGGTAGAGCCCATTTAGAACTTACAGAGTCCGATGATCCGCTAGAAGCGGGCGTTGAAATTATGGCAAGCCCACCGGGTAAAAAACTACAAGTTTTATCCCTCCTCTCGGGCGGAGAACAGGCATTGACAGCGCTTGCCCTACTCTTTGGTGTATTCCTGACCAACCCAGCACCAATCTGCGTGCTCGACGAAGTAGACGCCTCATTAGATGATACGAACGTTGACCATTTTTGTACGCTTGTTGAGGAGATTTCCCATTCCCTTTCCACTCGCTTTATTGTCGTCACCCACCACCGTATGACGATGGCTCGAATGGATAGGCTCTACGGCGTCACGATGGGTGAGCGGGGGGTTTCTCAAATAGTATCAGTGGATTTGGGTCAAGCTGTTGAATTAAGAGAAATTGCGTAAGTTGTTATAATATTTGATATTTACATCAAAGAGTTAGGAACTCCCGAATGTTTCTTGACAGCTTTAAAACCGAACTTTATCTTCGCCTGCCTATTTGTTGGCTCAGCTGAGTGCTAGTGGAGATTTCAGCGTGCCGCTCTCTCCTGTTAGGGAGTAAAATTGATCGGTCACCCACATAATGAACCGGGAGAATTATCCCCAGTCTAAAGAGGATTTTGATACACGTTTACATCGCGCCCAGGAAAACAATGACGCACCAGGACGTGTTGGAAAACCGGGATCGAGTC
The DNA here is from genome assembly GCA_002938035.1 of Alphaproteobacteria bacterium MarineAlpha3_Bin6. Lineage (GTDB taxonomy): Bacteria > Pseudomonadota > Alphaproteobacteria > Rhodospirillales > UBA2165. The sequence continues at coordinate 38,437 of PTLH01000005.1, read as the reverse complement.
AAAGTGGAAAGGGGTTAGCCTTTCGCATCGGCACCGAATTAGTGGTGACGGTGTTCGTGGGAGGCATGATCGGGTTTTTGTTAGACACGTGGCTGAATACCAAGCCGTGGCTTACAATATTGTTTTTATTTTTGGGGAATGCGGCTGGTCTTTTGAAAATTTTTCGATTAACCAGTAATCAAAATTATACTGTTGGTTTTTTACAAAAAAAGCGGCGACCAGAGAATGGTGATAAATAAACAAAGAAAATTAGATAAGGGCTAATAGAGGCGTCAAACATTGGCTGAAAAACACAACCCGCTGGAACAGTTTGAGATCCAGACACTCATCCCCATTAGACTGGGTAATCTGGATATTTCTTTCACTAATTCCTCTGCCTTTATGGTCCTCGCGGTAGCTGCCGTTGCTATTTTAATGATTTTAGCTGTGAGGCCTCGAGCAAGTATTCCGGGGCGCTGGCAAATCTTAGCTGAATTATCATACGAATTTATAGCTAGATTAGTGAGCGATAACATTGGCAAGGATGGTAAACCGTACTTCTCTTTGATTTTTACAATCTTTATGTTTGTATTATTTGGTAATTTTTTGGGTATGCTACCTTATAGCTTTACCTTCACAAGCCATATTGCCGTGACCCTATCTATGGCGCTCGTGATCTTTGTTTTGGTCACCATCATCGCATTCTTCAAACATGGTACACGGTTCTTTTCGTTTTTCTTGCCGGCAGGTGTACCAATTTTTCTAGCCCCATTATTGATTGTCATTGAGGTAATATCTTACTTCACTCGCCCTTTCAGTCTAAGTATCAGGCTTTTTGCAAATATGATGGCTGGACATACATTGTTGAAAGTTGTTGGCGGGTTTGTCTTTCCGTTGGGGATATTGGGCTTTGTTCCTTTAGCCGGCCTCGTTGCGATTACCGGGTTGGAGTTTCTAATTGCATTTTTGCAAGCATATATTTTCACCATTTTAACCTGTATCTACATAAATGATGCGATTAATTTGCATTAATAATAAAAACAATTGATGCATTGGGTCCCGAACCAAAGAAAGGAAAATTGAACTATGGACGTAGAAGCAGCAAAGTTAATTGGCGCAGGACTGGCTACACTCGGCTTCGTCGGGCCAGGCATTGGTATTGGTCTTATTTGGGCTGCATTAATTAATTCTGTCGGGCGTAATCCTGCCGCCGCCGATGCTATTACTACCACCGCTTGGGTATCTTTCGCCTTAGTTGAAGCTTTAGCAATTTTTGCACTTGCAATCGCCTTGTTAATTTTATTCGGTTGATTGTACTAGTAACAGTTACCATCGCCCTTTGGGTAACCTGGTAAGATAAGTTATGCCTCAATTAGATGTTTCTGGCTTCCCCTCGCAAATTTTCTGGCTGGTAATTACCTTTGTCTTCTTGTGGTGGTTGATGGCAAAGGTAGCCCTACCTAAGGTAGGGCTTGTTCTTGAGGAGCGTCAAAAAAAGATAAACGATAGCCTTGATATGGCTGAAGACCTTCGGATAGAAGCTAGGTCTGAACTTGACGCGTACGAGATCGCAATCTCCGTAGCCCATGACGAAGCACGCAAAGTCATTAACGACGCTAACCAGGAGGGAACGCAAGCCAGTGCAAACCAACTGACAGAAATGCGTATTTCACTTACAAATCAAATTGCGGAAGTGGAAACAGAAATTGAATCTGTTAAGGAAAAGGCGCTAGAGGATATAGGCCAGTCTGCGAGGGAAGTTGCTATTTCTACCTTAGACAAGTTGGTAGGTATAAAAATACCGGCAAAGACGTTAAATGCAGCCATTGATAATGCAATGACAAAGGGTAGAAAATGATCTCATCTGCTTTCGCCCAGGCTGCAAGCAACCCTGAACTGGTCGCATCCGTATGGAACAGTCCAACTCTTTGGGTTGCTATTTCTTTCGTAATATTTTTGGCGCTTCTCGCACGTCCTACTTGGCTATTTGTTACCCGTTCAATCGATAATAGAATCCAAGAAATAAAAAATAAAATTGAAGAGGCTGCGGGTCTCCGTGAGGAAGCCCAGGATATGTTAGCGGCTAATAAACGTAAAATTTTTGACGCAGAGAAAGAAGCAGGAGAGATTATAGCACAAGCGCGCGAAGAAGCACAGGTGCTCAAGGCCAGACTCGCTAAAGAACTGGAAGAGGTGTTAAAACGCCGCCAACAAATTGCCACCGATCGAATTTCTCAGGCCGAGGCTGACGCCGTCGAGGCTGTGAGGCTCCTGACGGTTGATATCGCCCTGAATGCAACTGAACAAATACTCTCTGAGACAATCAAAGGGGAAAAAGGGGGGGGATTGATTAACAACTCTATTAAGGAATTGCCGAAAAAATTGAACTAAATGTATGTTTGTGACACTTTAAATTTTGCAGAGCATAGAGAATGAGTTGATGAAACTTAATGGGTACAATTGACTGTCTAGCCATTCTTTTAAACACAAACAGATCATATTAGCTCATTCACCCAAAAGTCTGAGCCAATCACTTTCACTAAGGATGCTAACGCCCAAATCAGCTGCTTTTTTTGCCTTACCACCGGCATCTACTCCCACAATTATAAAATCCGTACTTTTTGATAGAGACCCAGATACTCTCGCCCCCATGGATTCAGCCCTAGCTTTGGCTTCCCCCCGGGTCACGGATGCTAAAGTTCCCGTAAATACAATGGATTTTCCAGAAATTTGGGAATTTTGACGGATTGGTTCAACATATTTTTCTATGTTAATTTGTTGGGTAAGACTTTCCAACGCCTTAATATTATAAGACTGTTTGAAAAATTCTATTATGTCCTCAGCCATTGAGTGCCCAACGCCGTCAATATCCGTAAGCTCAAAATAGGCGTCAGACTTGCAGTCATTGGCAGCAATCATGGCTTCACGCCAGTTTTGGTAAGAAACATATCGCTTTGCTAGCAGTTGCCCCGTCGCTTGACCTGCCTGCCTAATCCCTAAAGCAAAAATGAACCGGGCAAGTGGTATCCTTCTTCGTTTCTCAATTGCGGCAAAGAGTTTCTTGGCAGATTTTTCACCCCACCCTTCAAGATTTTCAATAACATCTGAATGTATGTGCAAGCGAAAAATGTCGGCCGGTTCTTTTATCAAACCGTTTTCTCTAAATACGATGATATTCTTACCTCCTAAACCCTCAATATCAAAGGCTCCACGTGATACAAAATGTTTTAAACGCTCTATAGCTTGCGCAGAGCAAACCAAACCACCAGTACAACGCCGAGCAGCTTCATCCTGGGTCCGAACAGCTGGCCTCTTACAAATCGGACAGATTTTAGGCATTTTAAAAGGTACAGTGGATTTAGGGCGTTTGGTCCTCAATACCTCAACAACCTGAGGAATTACGTCACCAGCCCGCTGGATTACAACAGTATCCCCAATCCGAATATCTTTTCGTTCTATTTCATCTTCATTATGCAAAGTGGCATTAGTTACGATTACACCTCCAACGTTTACGGGATGGAGTTGTGCCACCGGCGTAAGAGTTCCTGTGCGCCCTACCTGAATGTTAATCGATTTCAAAATAGTCTGTGCCCTCTCGGCAGGAAATTTATGAGCTATAGCCCAGCGTGGAGCCCTGCTAGCCGCTCCAAGCCGCTCCTGCCATGTAATATTGTTGACTTTATAAACCATTCCATCGATGTCATAGTCGAGGGTGGCTCGTTGTTCAAAAATTTTGTTATAGGCACGAATTAGATCACTTTGGGATTGGCAGAGCCTAGTCAGCGGATTAACAGAGAAGCCCCAGCTTTTTAAGAATTCCAAAAACTCCCACTGGCTTTCTGCAACCGGTTCAAGCGTATTTCCATAAGCGTACGCAAAAAATTTTAACGGGCGGGTTGCCGTAACATTTGGATCCAGTTGCCGCAACGATCCAGCCGCTGCATTTCGTGGATTTGCAAATACCTTATCGCCAGACTCTGATTGGCGCTGATTTAGATCCTGGAAATCAGATTTAGTCAAATAAACTTCGCCCCTCACCTCAATTACATCAGGAGCGCTTCCTTTCAGGATGAGAGGGATATTTTTTAAGGTTTTTATGTTTTCCGTGACATCTTCGCCCACAAGACCATCACCTCGAGTTGCAGCATATACCAGTCGGCCTTTTTCGTAGGATAAGGAAAGCGAAAGCCCATCAATTTTAGGTTCAGCCACCATGTCTAAGGGAATATCAGTATCATCCTTAAGTTCTTTTAGAAAACGTCGAACACCCTTTAAAAAGTCACCAAGTTGTTCTTCAGTAAAAACGTTATCCAGAGATAACATCGGTTTGTTATGGGCTACCTTTTCAAAACCAGCTGCCACAAGTGCACCTACAGCTTTTGATGGGCTGCCCAAGTTAACTAAATGGGAAAACCTTTTTTCTATTTCATGACTGCGGCGTCTTAACGCATCATATTCACTATCCGAAATAATAGGCGCATCATTGCGGTGATAGGCTTCGTCGTGCATAGCAATTTCATGGCCCAAGTTTTTAAGCTCAAGCCCCGCATTTACTTCGGTAAGATCAGAAACTGAAATTCCCCTGATATTCCTACTCACGGCAAGTTTTTCTCAACTTCACTACCAGCTAATAATTGGTTTGCTGCGGCTCGAGCTGCTTTTGTTACTTCAGAGCCTGCAAGCATCCGTGCAATTTCTTCGGTTCGTTCTTCCGACCCTAACTCATCGACAAGGGTTCGATTACCATTCCCATTACCAAATTTGGTGATCCGCAAATGTTTACCCCCCTTGGCTGCTACCTGAGGGGAGTGTGTAACAACGAGAACTTGATATTCTTCGCTTAGGCGGGCTAGTCTGTCACCCACCGCTGCTGCCGTCGCACCTCCAATTCCCATATCTACCTCATCGAAGATTATAGTGGGAAAGGTATTTGTACCTGCCAAAACCACCTTCAAAGCCAGCATTAGCCGCGCAAGTTCACCGCCCGAAATAATTTTATGTAGTGGGCCTTGATGGGTATTGGGATTAGTTTGCACTTCAAATGTCAAACGTTCGACGCCGTTTTCTCCCCATTCCGATTCTGCAAGATTTTCAAATTTAGTTTGAAAGATAGCCGCCCCCAATTTTAAGGGTGGCAACTCTCGTTTTATAGCCTTGTCAATCGATTTACCCGCGTTTCTCCGGGCCTTGGTCAATAGCCCTGCAGACTTTATATACTGTTCTCTGAAACGACTTACCTCCGATTTTAAAGCGATTAACCGAGAGGACCATTCATCCAAATAGACCAGTTTATCTCTAAGCTCTTCCCGCAATGATGAGAGCCCCGCTACATCTGTTCCATGCTTGCGGGCCAGCGCCCGTATTGCAAACAGGCGCTCCTCTGCCTGCTCCAATTGGACTGGTGTAAATTCCAACTTACTGCCTACCTTCTCCAATTCGGAAACTGCCTCATGGGCCTCTATTAACGCTCGTTCTAAAGCGCGAATTCCATCATCCAATAGTCCATCCGCTCTGTCACCAACACGTTCAAGCTTCTGGAGAGCGGATCGAAGGACCCCGTCAACACCGGTTCCATTGTTAATATTCTCAAGCGCTTCATTAACTACCTGAGCCAGTTTCTCAGCATGCATCATCCTCGCCCGGTGTCTAGCAAGCAATTCCTCTTCACCAATTTGAGGATCAAGTTCATCTAATTCGGAGACGGAATGTCGGAGAAACTCTTCGTCCCGAAGATCCTTATCATACTCAGATATTTCTTTACTGAGTTTATTATCTGCTTCTTTCCATAAACGATAGTTTAAGGCTACGGACTTTTTTTCTTCCTCCAAACAACCAAATGAATCCACAAAATGGCCGTGGTTTCTGGGATCCAACAAACCATGTGCCTCCATCTGTCCATTTACCTCAACAAGCATTTCACCCACCTCGCGGAGAAAGGTGGCACTAACTGGTTCGTCGTTGATAAAGGCTCGGGAAGGCCCATCATGGCTGAGCACTCGACGTAGTATTAGTGATTTTTGAAATTCTATACCTTGTTTATTTAACAAATGGTCCAATCCAGGCCTAGCATCAATATCAAACTCTGCGACAACTACACTTTGCTTTTCACCCAACTTGATTAGATCTGAATCCGCCCGCACCCCAAGCGCTAAGCCAAGGGCATCGAGTAGAATGGACTTGCCCGAACCAGTTTCCCCTGTAAGAACACAGAGTCCCGAGTCAAATGTTAGATCAAGTTTCTCGATCAACACAACATTTCGAATTGAAAGAGTCTTAAGCATCTTTCGAGTGGCGGCGTATCCTATGTTTAAAAGCTATCAGACTATTTAAAGGGCCAATACCAACGCGTCTTTTTCTTTTTATTCCGTTGAATTTTTTTATTTTCGATAATCTCGTAAGTATCAACATACCATTCACTGCCCGGAAAATTATGGCCTAAAATAGCGGCTGTTTCTTTTGCCTGGTCTACTATTCCTAGAGCTAAATACGATTCCGTAAGCCTATGCAAGGCTTCCGGCACATGAGTAGTAGTTTGGTATTTTTCTGTAACAATCTTGAAACGGTTAATAGCAGCCAAATACTGTCCTTTTCGCTCATAGTAACGGCCAATTGCCATTTGCTTACCAGCCAAATGATCGCGTGTCAGATCAATCTTGAACTTTGCGTCCTGCGCGTAATTGCTTTTTGGAAATCGAACCATCACTTCATTTAGCATCTTCATAGCTAATTCGGTCATTTTCTGATCCCGCCTAACATCAGAAATTTGTTCGTAATAAGATAGTGCTTTGAGGTAGTAAGCGTAAGGAGCGTCGCGGTGAGACGGGTGTAGCTGGATAAAACGATCAAGTGATATTATTGCTTCATCGTAGTTATTAGTTTGATAAAGAGCGTACGCGGACATGAGTTGCGCCTTAGTCGCCCAAACCGAATATGGGTGCTGCCGGTCAACTTCATCAAACGATATAGAAGCCTGAGTATAATTTTCCGATTCCATTTCAATAAGAGCTTTATTGTAAAGCGTCTCGACAGTTTGTTCGACGTAATCGTCCTTCACTGTATCCGCACAAGAAGTGAGGATCAACAATACGGCTACTATACCTTTGGATTTTAAATATCTAACCAGCATGGCCGGGACATTTCCAATATTTTTAGATAAAATTATGAAGCAACTATGCCCAGTTACCTACAATGCATTGTACAAAATTTTAATGCCGCAGATAAGTCAAAGATTCAATTAAGAACGAAAAATTACACTAAAAAAATTAATAGACTATACATTGCTCTGAAAGGTCTAAAATAAATTGTAATTAGGCTGTGGCAGCCATTGGGTTGAACGATTCGGTTGTACCTATCATATGTCCACGACTAGATGACACTTCTTCGCCAGCGTGTCCTATAAATCTCCATGAAGCCGACTCTGCAAATAGTGCTTTAAGTAATTCATTGGTCATATGGTGACCGGCCCGAACTCCCCGATAATGACCTCGAATTGGGGCGCCCGATAGATACAGATCGCCCACAGCATCCAACACTTTGTGGCGGACAAATTCATCTTCGTACCTTAATCCGCCGTCATTAAGAACCTTATCTCCATCAACAACAACAGCGTTTTCCAATGAACCTCCCAGCGCCAATCCCGATGCTCTTAAGGCCTCAACATCATTTACAAACCCAAACGTTCGAGCTCGCGCAATTTCTTTCTTAAAAGTACCGTTTACTAAAGTAATAAATAGTTCCTGACGGGAAATGGCACAATCGTCAAATTCAATTTGGAACCCTACAGAAAAGCTGTTACTCGGCAGCAACTCAGCCACCCGCCCTTCTGACTCGACCTTAACTGGCCTCAACACTTCAATAACTCGGCGTGAAGCGTCAAGCTGTTTAACACCCGCACACTCGATAAGGAAAACAAATGGTTGAGCACTCCCATCCATCACAGGAACTTCTGAACCGCTAACCTCGACAATGGCATTATCAACATGACATCCTGATAAGGCCGCCATTAGATGTTCAACCGTAGAGATTGTAACTCCCTTGCTATTTCCAAGGGTTGTACACATTCTCGTATCTACCACGTTCTTCCAGTTTGCCCTAATCTCAGGCAATCCAGGTAAATCTGACCGCCTAAATATAATACCCATATTCGGACCAGCTGGTTTTAAGGATAAAGACACCTTCTTACCGGAATGCAACGCCACTCCTGCACAGTCAATTGAACGGTTAAGCGTCGTCTGATTACCAGATAGTTCTGCGCATTCGTCAACTGGTTCCGCAGAAGGGCCAATCCCCCCTGCCTTTTCCACGGACAACCGTCTGCAATTATTGATATCATTCATATAGTATTCCTAATTCCAAAGGTCACATTCCATCAATTCTGTTGAATGTCACATCCAAAAACTGGTAAATGGCGTGTAGAACTCCATCAAATTATTTGTGTCCTCTAAGTAACTGTTTACCAATGGACATATGGCCACTCAAATCAACAATTGTTGCAGAATGTTACTTAGCCACATGCTAACACTTAGTTTGCCTGGCGGCGTAAAAATGCTGGAATTTCAAGTAGATCCGCATCTTCCTCATCAACCGACAACCCATCATTGGCATTTACCCTTTTCAGCAGTGTGGGCGCCTCGTGTTCCAATTCACCCTCCGGTTCTTGTTTTTGTTCCACAACTCTTGCCTTTGCCTGTTCGGAAAGAGTTTTAGGCTCGAATTTGGAGGTCGTATCGAAAATCTGCTCTAAGTCTTTTCCAATCTCATCAAGCTCTTTTTCTATAGGAGTTTCATTCTCCGGTTTAGAAACACTCGGCTCATCTTTTAGCCTCTTCTCCGGTTCACCATTCAACTGGTCTAATACTTGAACACTAGTATTCTCAGAGTGTTCTTTTATCTCAGGCTCTATTCGGCTTATCTGGTTCTTGCTTGCCGACCTACGGTCGCCCAGGGCGACGCGTGTAACTCGTTCAATCAAGCTGATACCTTTTTTCTTAGGGGCCTTGTTTTGCGTTTTCTCTACCCCTGCATTAATCATATCAGCAACGGCGAAAGGATTGGCCGAAGATTTGAGACCAAGCTCTCCTTCCACTGGCGGAGCTGGTATAAAGACCTCATCCGTGGAAGTGCCGCAAACTGTTTCAGTTTGTTTAGTCGTTTCAGTAGTCTCTTTCTTTGGTTCGTCGTGGTATTCAATTAGTTCATTTTGAGCAGAAAGGTTGGGCTCATTCCCCTTCTTTCCCGGTAGTACAACAGCTTTTTCTTCGGTATTTTCCAGTTCTATCAACTGCTGTGTTGCGGGTTGTTCCAAAGCACCAATTGCTCCGACTGGGGCAGAAATTGAAGCTGGTTCCTCACTCATGTCAGTCACCTTATGTAGTATGGGCTTCGCCCGAACCCCCGCGACAGCCTCAATACCAGTTGCAACTACCGAAACCCTAATACTACCTTCGAGGCTCTCCTCAAATGTGGAACCAAAAATGATGTTAGCATTTTCCTCAACTTCATCTCGGATCCTATTTGCAGCTTCGTCAACTTCAAAAAGAGTAATATCTTTGCCGGCTGTAATATTAATCAGCACACCTTTGGCTCCGCTCATAGAAGTGTCATCCAATAGTGGGTTCGCGATGGCCGCCTCAGCGGCGTCAATTGCCCGACGTTCCCCCTCCGCTTCGCCGGTTCCCATCATAGCCTTGCCCATCTCACTCATAACGGACCTAATATCTGCAAAATCCAGATTTATGAGACCAGGCATAACCATCAGATCAGTAACACCACGTACACCTGAATATAATACGTCATCAGCCATCTTAAATGCATCCGCAAAGGTGGTATTTTCGTTTGCGACCCTAAATAAATTTTGGTTAGGAATAATCAGCAGAGTATCAACATATTGCTGTAGTTCCTCAAGTCCAGCCTCAGCTATATTCATTCGATTAGCACCTTCAAACTGGAACGGCTTGGTTACTACACCAACTGTAAGAATGCCATGGTCTCGGGCCATTCTAGCAATTACTGGTGAGGCACCTGTACCTGTACCCCCTCCCAAACCTGCTGTAACAAATACCATGTTTACGTCATGCAAATGAGTAAGTATCTCGTCTAAGGATTCCTCAGCAGCGGCATGACCTATATCCGGATTAGAACCAGCACCAAGTCCCTTTGTAACTTCAGCACCCATCTGGATTTTTCGTTCCGCTGCTGAGTGAGCTAATGCTTGAGCATCGGAATTTGCTACAATGAATTCGACCCCTTCCAAGCCCATTTGAATCATATTATTGACGGCATTTCCACCAGCACCCCCAACCCCTATCACGGAAATTCGAGGTTTTAGTTCAGTAGAGTTTTTGGTTTTAGGTATAGTTAAGTTAATAGTCATTTTGGCCTCCAAACTTAATATTTTGGGCTATCCGCATAGATATGCCGGGTTCTCCGGCAAACGGACAAATGGATCCTCTCAGTGGAGGACGGTTTAATTCGGCCCTGAATCCCAGGGTACTCTTGCTCAAATATTGTCACGTAACCATTGCCCTAGCCGTCCAAATCGGTTGCCAGAAAACTCTAGACGCCTGGCCATTGGAAACACCGCCTCAGATCTTTCATTGTATGTGAGTTGAACCAAACCCGCGCATACTGAAAAAGCGGGTCCATTTACGGATTCGGTTAAGCCTTCAATATTGATCGGCCTACCTACCCGGACTTGTTTATCCAACACGGTCGTTGCTAGATTAGTCAAACCAGTTAATTGGCTAGCTCCACCCGTCAAAACGACCCGCCTACCGGTAACTTTATGAAAGCCTGCCGAATTTAGTTTAGAACATACCAGTTCAAAAATTTCTTCAAGCCGAGGACGCACAATTCCAACCAACATAGATCTCGGAACTTGGCTGAATTCATTTTCATCCTCACCAACCAGCGGAATACGTATCGACTCATGGTCATCAGATGCAGTCGGGATAGCACTGCCATAAAGATTTTTCATGCGTTCTGCATAAGCATACGGGGTGGAAAGTCCTCGTGCTATATCTTTAGTAACATGATCGCCACCTATTGGGATGGTGTCTGCAAACATCAACTGATTATCCAGGAAAACAGAGATTGAGGTCGTTCCACCACCCATATCCACACAGATCGCACCCAGATCTTTTTCATCTTCCACCAGACAAGCAAGCCCAGCGGCATAGGGTGCAATCACAACTTTTTCTATATCTAAATGACATCTTTGAACACATAACTCTAAATTACGTACTGCTGCCTTAGCACCTGTAATAATATGCATGTTCACACCCAGCTTATCCCCATACATTCCTCGCGGGTCACGTACACCCTTGTTACCATCAATGCTAAAACCCACCGGCAAAGTGTGAATAACTTTGCAATCCGCAGATTGTTGGGCGTAGAGCCAAGCTGGGTCCAAAGCACGCTGGAGGTCGGCATCACCAATTTCATGCCCCGCAATGGAAACATCGAACGAAATTAACTTCGAATCTAGTTTCCCACCGGCAAAGCATACCGTTATGAATCGAACATTTTCTCCGGCCATCTTCTCTGCCGATTCGACTGCAGCACGAATTGATTCTTCAACGGCGAGCATATCAACAATATTGCCATTCTTCATACCCTTAGATACTTGGTGACCAATACCAACTACCTCTAATTTACCTTGTGCTTGAGACCGAACAATAAAGCAGGCAATTTTTGTTGAACCTACGTCAACGGCGGTGACTAAACCGCTCTTTGTCCCGTTAATGAGTTTTGTTCTCTTTACCATACTACTCGTGTCATGTGTCCCAGCGTGATTTGGGATTAGATTGCTTGGATGTTCGGTTGGATTTTAATTCCATGCCTTCTTCTGTTTTGGGCGACTGGCGTAAAATTATTCGACCCGGCAATCGGAGATCTACGATGGCAACATCTCCTTCCATAAGATCATGAAGCTCCAGCAATTCAGCTAGTTGAACCCAAGCGGAGACAGGCTCCAACTCTGGGAGATATACCTCCAAGTCATTATCCATTTTGATGTCCCAACGGCGATCACCTACTCGGACAGCTGCTTTAACACGTTTGGCTAATTCTGGGGCCACCGCTAATATACCAAGAAGATTCGAAGCATGTTTTGGTGCGTTCCAGCCCACCACTATTTTGAGATTGTTATATTTACCAAAATTATTCAGCGGAATGATTTCTCCGCTGGTATCAATAAGGGTAAAATCGCCTTTGTGTTGCCATAAAGCTAAGGGTTTTCGTTCTACCAAGGATAAATAGACCACATCGGGAAGCTGGCGCTCAATTACTGCTGTACGTATCCAAGGTAACGCCGTTACACGCTCTAGGGCAGCTTCAGGATCAAAAGCCAAGATAGGTGTTCCTCGCTTAAGGCGTAACGTATTAAGAAGCAATTCCTTGTTCGTCTCAATCCTACCTTTGACATAGACTTCTCTGACGGCAAATCCGTATTTTGCGGAACTCGTTATGAATTGCCACCTGGTTTTTCCCGCCAGTTCCTGAAACAAGCCAGTTTTCCAAATCCACAAGCAACCTAAACCAATAGCAGTACCAACCAACAAAAATATAATTGACCAAAATGTTGGTTGGCGCCAAATAGGCCGCGCTCTGCGCCGTGGTTGACCACGCTTTAATTTGGGCTTTGAAGCAAATATTCTTAACCGTCGCATTCTGCGTGCTCCACTAGCCAAACCACCAAGTTCTCGAAAGAAATGTTTGCATAGGAAGCCTGTTCGGGAACAAGTGAAGTAGGCGTCATTCCGGGTTGAGTGTTTACTTCAAGAAGGTAAAGATCTTTACCATCGTATCGCATATCTGCACGAGAAATACCCCGGCACCCCAGTGTTTTATGCGCTAAAACAGATATGCGCATAGCTTCATCGTATATATCTTGCGGCAACTGCGCCGGCACCTGATGAATGGAGCCACCGTCCGAGTACTTGGCATCGTAATCATAAAAAAGGTGCCCTGTCTTGATTTCAGTAACTCCAAGGGCCCGCTCACCCATTACAGCAACGGTTAATTCACGACCAGAAATATATTGTTCTGCCATTACATGGCTACCGAATGGCCACTCTTTTTCCGTGGGCGTATAACTGTCACCTTCAAAAATTATATTAACACCCACGCTAGAGCCCTCATTTAGTGGTTTTATTACGTGAGGCTTGGAACCAAAGACTGTTTGGGATAGTTGTTCCCGTGTTAGTATCTGATGGTCTGCCACCGTAATACCAACTTCCTTAAAGACTCTCTTGGACATGGGTTTGTCCATGGCAAGTGCTGATGCTAATACACCGGAGTGGGTGTAAGGTACGCCCAAGATATTCAAGAACCCTTGGACACAGCCATCTTCTCCAAATCGGCCATGAAGGGCGTTAAATACTTTATCAGGTATTGGGTAAAGCTGACTAAGAAGTGCCGCCGCATCTTGGTGCACGTCAATTTCTGTCACCTGAAATCCCGTATCCTTTAAAGCGGTTGCCACAGCTGCCCCGCTAACAAGTGACACCTCCCGCTCTTTGGACCAACCACCCATCAGCACTGCAACGTGACCATTCACAGGCCAACCTCCCCAAAATCGCCGTTTTCATGAATTCCAACGCGTTTGATTTCCCATTCTAGTTTGGTCCCCGTGACGTCGAACACCCGCCGTCTCACTTCCTCACCGAGCCCTTCAAAATCAGCCGCTGTAGCGCCTCCCAAGTTAATCAGAAAATTGCAATGTTTAATCGAAACCTGGGCTTCACCCCGCACCAACCCTCTGCAACCTGCCCTATCGATAAGTTCCCAAGCCGCTTCCCCGGGCGGATTAATAAAGGTGCTGCCACCGGTGGGCTGTTTGACAGGCTGACTAATTTTCCTCTCTGCTTGAATTTTTGACATTTTCTTGATGATACTATCCTGATCGTCGATTACTCCTCTCAATCTTGCTTCGACAAAAACGAGTTCTTGAGCAACGTCTGTCTGCCGATAGCCGAAATTCAATTGCTCTAAAGAAAGAGACACTCGCTCTCCAGAACGAGTGATTGCCCTAACATTTTCCACCAGATCTTTTACCTCACCGTCAAAGGCTCCCGCGTTCATGCGGATAGAACCGCCGAGACCACCGGGTATCCCAGATAAAAACTCCATGCCCGTTAAAGATTTGTCCCTCGCCACATTTGAAAGCTTGAGATTTGGTATTCCGGCACCGGCTATCACTGTTTGGTTCGTAACCGTAACATTGTTAAAGCCTGCTCCTAATCGAATGGATACGCCTGGAATTCCACCGTCCCGCACAAGAGTATTGGAACCCACACCCAGAATTGTTACTGGCACCTCTTTTGGCAATTTTTTGAGAAATTCCATTAAATCAATTTCATCGGCTGGCCGAAAGAGAACCTCTGCTGGGCCACCCACCCGGAACCAGGTGAGCTTGGCAAGATCTACATCTGCGCTAAGTCGACCTCTTACCTTAGGTAACTTCGCGAGCAAATGATGATGCCGTTTTCTGACAGCCATTATCTACATACCTGATTTGAAGGGGACTTGAGTGCTGCCAACTCCTCTGGCAGAGCATTAGCCCAATTAGTTATACTCCCGGCACCGAGACACACGACCATGTCACCCGGGAAGGAGATATTATCTATAAGCTGGGCGAGAACCTCTTCTGATCGCAATGATTCCACGTGACGATGACCATGTGAGCGTAGCCCCTCGACCAAAGTTTCTTGGTTAATCCCCTCAATAACCTCTTCACCAGCAGAATAGACTTCCGCAACGATAACCACATCTGCGTCATTGAAACAGGTGCAAAAGTCATTAAATAAATCCCGCAATCGGGAGTAGCGGTGCGGTTGCACAACCGATATAATCCGGCCGTTAGGAGCAGCTGCACGAGCCGCACTGATAACCGCGGCTATCTCCACCGGGTGATGTGCATAGTCATCAATGATACTTATTCCGTTTACCTCACCGGTTTTGGTAAAACGGCGTTTAACACCTTCAAACCCACCAAGAGCTTTTTTAAGTATACTGTCGGCAATACCCATTTCATTGGCAATGGCAATTACAGACAACGCATTTTGAACATTATGGGCACCGTGCATAGGCAAAAATATATTACTTAATGTTCTTTTTTTCTGAGTAGTGCGATCTGAAATGATCACATCAAAGCAAGAACCATTTTCTGACGTTTCAATACTGATCATACAGATGTCTGCTTGGGGACTACGCCCGTAAGTAACAATTTTACGGTCTGTTACCCTCGGTATCATTGCTTGAACCTCAGCGTCGTCAACACAAAGCGTGGCAAATCCATAAAATGGTACATTTTCCACAAACGTATCGAACGAAGCCCGAAGAGCCTCGAAGGAACCATAATGATCCATGTGTTCAGAATCGATGTTGGTCACCACGGCTATAGTGGCAGGTAGTTTTACAAAGGTGCCATCAGATTCGTCTGCTTCCACGACCATCCAGTCGCCTTTGCCCAATCTAGCATTAGAGCCCCAAGCGTTTATAATCCCGCCATTTATTACTGTGGGATCTAGGTCTGCTGCATCCAAGAGGGCGGCAATCATAGATGTAGTTGTAGTCTTACCGTGTGTTCCACCAACCGCAATAGACCATTTTAGACGCATCAACTCACCTAACATTTCTGCCCGACGCACTATTGGCATTAAACGTTGACGAGCCCCTTCAACTTCTGGATTGTCTGGATTTACCGCCGATGAAATCACTACAACTTCGGCATCGCCAAGATTATTCTCAGAATGGCCTAGATAGATTTTGATCCCCATAGCCCTAAGACGTTTCACATTGGCACCCTCAGAGATATCACTACCTTGGACCAGATAACCCAGATTATGTAAAATTTCTGCTATTCCACTCATTCCAATTCCACCAATCCCTACGAAATGAATAGAACCTATATCGAGAGGCAGAACTTTCATGCGACACCACCCGCATCCCATTGATCGCGATGATTAGGTATAAGATCAATTACCAATTCAGCTAATCTAGCTGTCGCATTGGTTTCCCCAGCCTGTTTGGCGGCGCGTGCTGCATTTTTAAGAGTTTTTGGCATTTCAAATAGCGTTTCAAGGCGATAAGAAAGGTTTTCCGGCGTAAAAGCTTCATCTGGAATTAGCCAGCCACCTCCCACTTCATTGAGTGTATGAGCATTGCCGGATTGGTGATTATCAACAGCATGTGGGTAGGGAACTAAAATCGCCGGTCTTCCAATAGTAGTCAGTTCCGCAATGGCTGAAGCACCAGCTCGACAAATTACTAGATGGGATTTTGCCATTCGTTGAGGTAAATCTTCAAAAAATGCAGCAACCTCAACCTGAAGTCCCAACTGATTGTACGCCGACTTTAAATGCCCATAATCCTCAACACGACACTGCTGTACAAGATTTAAACGACCACGCAGATTTTGATCAAGTTGCTTAATAGCGTCGGGAACTACGCGGCTGAATATTGAAGCCCCCTGAGAACCCCCAAAGACAAGTAGCTCAATTATATTACGTTCATTTAGCTCAGGGTAAGGCGTTTCTCGCAGCGCCTCCACACTGTTACGTACCGGCATACCTGTGTACACGACGTTCGCCCGCGCAGATTTTGGCATATGTTGCATTTGTTTGTATGAGGTCGCGATCTTACGCACTTTCCTCGAAAGCAATCGGTTTGCACGGCCGAGTAGAGCGTTTTGTTCGTGAATCGCGGTAGCGGTGGAAGAAAAATTAGCTGCTAACATCATCGGTAAAGAGGCATAGCCACCAAATCCGATTACCACAGAGGGGTTAAGGCGTCCAAGTAAGCAACAAGATTGCAAAACACCAATCGCAATTTCACCGATGTTTAAAATACGGGCAAATAACCCTTTGCCAGATATGCCACCTGAGCGAACGCGATAAGTATCTAATTCTCCAAGCCTTCCCCCCAGATTACTGCCGCGGCGATCGGTCACCAACGCCAGGCGACACCCCCGGTTATTCAGTTCCATTGCGAGGGCTTCAGCTGGATATACATGTCCACCCGTACCGCCCGCCGACAACACTACCAAAGGAATACTGTTATGAGTAGGACGTATCATAACTTGCTGCGTTCCCAAACGGTCCTTGAGGTAAATTTTGAATTAGGACGTTCCCGTGTCAGAGACAGCACCATTCCCATACTGATAGAGAGTGCAAGTAGAGAAGATCCGCCATAGGAAATAAAAGGCAGAGTGGCTCCTTTGGTTGGCATCAAATTCAGTGTGGAAGCTAAATTAATAATCGCCTGAAGACCAAACTGAGCCAGGAGACCAGCGACCGCTAATTGAACAAACAAATCCGTTTCCTTGAAAACCCGCATCAATCCCCGCAGTACGATAAAACCAAATACTGAAACGATTAGCAGTCCCGCAATCATTCCAAATTCTTCAACCGCTACCGCAAAAATAAAATCTGAATGGGCGTCAGGAAGGTTCTCCTTCACATGCCCTTCACCGGGTCCTCTCCCAAAGACACCACCTTTTTTAAAGGCCTCAAGGGATTGGCTTACTTGATAGACGTCGCTATTTTGAGGATCGATAAACTGCTCAATTCGTTCTCGAACATGGGAGAATTGGAAATACGCTGCAAAACCACCAAAAATGAAAACAGTGCCAATCCCCATCACTAGAACCATTGGCAGTCCTGCGAGAAAGAACTGTAGACCCCAGACAAAGGATATGAGAACTGCCATCCCTACATCTGGCTGGGCTATGAGAAGCAGAACCACACCACCATAAAGACCCAACACTACCAAGTATCCTGGAAAACGCTCTTCCAAGCGCCAAGCTGCAAACATCGATGCAGCGATTACAGCAAAAGCTGGTTTAATAAACTCAGATGGCTGTAACGACACTCCCACAACATTGACCCATCGCGTGGCCCCCTTAATTTCGGCCCCGCTAAATAATGTAAACATCATAAGAGCTGCGGCAAAACTGAAAATAATAAGTGACAATCGGCGAATGTTTACTCGGCTAAGAAATGAAACCGCAAACATACTAATCATAGCCAAAGGGAGAAACAGTACCTGTCTACCAACAAAATGGAATGTGTCGAGGCTAAGCCGCTCCGCGATGGGGGGACTGGCAGCTATAATTAAGAACGCCCCTAAAGTCGCCAGCGTGATGATAGCAGCTATAGTCCATCTATCCACAGTCTGCCACCATTGGCCTAGTAAACTCATATCGGTACGAGAAAACATCGTCATAGCAATTGCTCCACTGCAACGCGGAATCCTTCACCACGAGCTTCAAAATTTTCAAATTGATCAAAGGAGGCGCAGGCAGGCGATAACAAAACTACAGATGAATGGGCATGATTTTGAGCATTCTCATGCGCTTGCAGTACAGCTGTTTTTAAATCTTTCGAACTAGTAATCTCCACACTACCTGCAAACTCCGCCGAGAAGTAGTTTTCAGATTCACCAATCAAGTAGACGTGTTGGACACTGGCCAATTGATTTTTCAAGATGGCCAGGTTGTTTTCCTTCAGTCTACCGCCAGCAATCCAGTGGATTGCTTCATAACAAGCCAGTGCCTTTGCCGCCGCTTCGCAATTTGTAGCCTTACTGTCATTAATGTAGCGAACCTCACCAATAGTACGGACTAATTCCTGCCGATGTGGTAATCCAGGAAAACTATGAAAAGCCTGTGTAATTTTTTCTTTTGATACCTCTAAAATTCGGGCAAGGGCAAATGCAGCGGCGACATTTTGCCAGTTATGGAGACCAGGCAGTGTCAAAAGATTAGCAAGGTTTAATACTGGTAAACGCTCGTTATCGATGTCATCTATCAGGTTTGAGCCTTCCACATATACACCACCGGCGACACGATGTTTTGCTGAAATGGGAATTATATTGCGACTGGAAACTGCACTACTCGCCATCAAATCCAAACTAATCCCCCGGCAATGAGAATCGTCCATACCAATGATTGCAACACCGCCGGGGGTGATATGGTCCAATATGGACATCTTGGAAGCCACATAACCTCCCATACCACCGTGCCGTTGGAGATGATCGGGACTAATATTTAGTAGCACCGCAATATCTAACTTCACCGACGGAATGCGCCCTAACTGATAGGATGAAAGCTCAAGTACATAGATGCCATCGGAACCCAATGGCTCGAGTTCCAATGCGGGAATACCATAATTACCCCCGATTTCGACTTTTTTACCCGCTGAAGCCAAAACATGCCCAAGCAGTGCAGTTGTCGTAGATTTTCCATTTGTTCCTGTGATCCCGACGTAGAAAGCCTCGTGAACAGATCTGGCTAGTAAATCAACATCACATATTATTTCACAGCCACTATCACGGGCTTTTGTAGCAATAGCGTGAGGGTCAGGGTACTGATGCGGAATACCAGGACTCAGGACTAGAGTTCCAAGTGTCTGCCAATCGCATTTATAAAGGTCAACCACTTTCAAACCTTCTGCCTTTGCCACATTGCGCTGCGTTTCCGCATCATCCCATGCCCAAACCTCCGCACCGCTAGAGTTTAAAGAACGAACGGCTGAAAGCCCTGACTTTCCCAAGCCCATGACTGCTACTGTTTTGTCATGAAAGGAGCCAACCGAAATCACACCTAATACTCCTATCGCAGTTTCAAGGTCGCAAGACCTACTAACGCCAGGATCATAGCAATGATCCAAAATCGTATTACAATGGTAGGTTCAGCCCACCCTTTCTTTTCGAAGTGATGATGCAGAGGCGCCATCTGGAACACCCGCTTACCCGTTAACTTGAAGGATACAACCTGAACAATGACTGAAACTGTCTCTAGTACAAAAAGACCACCGACAATAACGAGTACCAGTTCATGCTTGGTAACGACGCTAACCGATCCCAAGGCAGCACCCATTGAAAGTGAACCCGTGTCACCCATAAACACCATAGCAGGCGGAGCGTTAAACCAAAGAAACCCCAAGCCTGCACCTACCAGAGCACCGCAGAACACCGTAAGCTCACCAGCCCCCGGTACGTAATGGACTTGGAGATAATCCGAAAAAATTGAGTTACCTACTAGATAGGAAATTATAGCAAATACGCTAGCAGCTATCATTACAGGCCCAATGGCCAGTCCATCTAAGCCATCCGTAAGATTTACCGCATTTGAGGCGCCTACTATGACCAAAATGCCAAAGACGACAAAAAACCAACCAAGATCAATTAAAACACTTTTAAAAAACGGAAGAGCAAGTGACGTTGCCAACGGTGAACTAGTTAAACTCATTATCCATATGGTTGCTGCCAACGCGAATACCATTTGCAGTAAAAGTTTCAGTTTACCTGGAATTCCTTTACTATTGTTCAGCGATACTTTGGCGTAATCATCAAAAAATCCGATTAGGCCAAATGCTACCGTGACGACGAGGGCGGCCCAAATGTACCCATTACGCAAATCAGCCCAAAGTAAGGTCGCCAATACTAGCGCCAATAGAATCATAAAACCGCCCATAGTCGGAGTGCCTGCCTTTGTCAGAATATGCCCTTCAGGTCCATCCTCGCGAATTGGCTGTCCCTCGGTTTGATAGGACTTCAACAATCGAATGATGTATGGCCCGCATACAAAACTAACAATCAACGCCGTTAGCATCGCTCCCCCTGTCCGGAAGGTTATGTAACGGAACACGTTTAAAGCAGTAAACTGGTCGACAAATTGAGCTGAAAAATTAAAGAGCATTTCCGCTTTTTATCCTTCCACACCCAAAGCTAACAGTTCATCCACAATCAAGCCCATACGTGCGCCTAGCGATCCCTTTACCAAAACAACATCACCATGTTGAAGATGAGAAATTATAACACTCAAAAGTTCCTCAGAAGTTTCCGTCCAATACGCCTGCTTAGCATCGGGCAATGCGTCAAACATATCTCGCATTCTGAGGCCTACCGCATAGACTAGATCAACCTTGTTATCGGTAACTTCGCCAGCAATTTTCAAATGAAGGGCGCGAGACTCACAACCCAGTTCCAACATGTCGCCCAGTACAGCGAGGCGGCGTCCTGCAGAACTTATTCTAACCCTAGAAAGTACCTTTAGCGCCGCTACAATGGAGACCGGGTTCGCATTGTAGCTGTCATCAATTAATTCAAAATCAAAATTATTTGCCCGCACGTGATGGCGAAGCCCCCTTCCTTTGGGTGGGCTAATACTTGCAACTGACCGAGCTGCTTCAAAAACGTCTGCACCCACGGAGTGAATCGCCGCTAATGCTGCCAAGCTATTTTGGATCCAATGGTATCCGGGAATATTTAGTTTATAATTTAACTCGGCACCATCAAATCTTACTTGCACTTTCGAGCTTTCTGGCCCGAGAGTGAAGGAAGTTAATTTAAAATCTGCATCCTTATGGGAACCGAAGGTCAAAAAATCTGCCCCTACTGAATCCGCGGTGTTTTTTAATATTCCGAATCCTAGGTTGTCCCTATTTAAAATTGCCACGCCCCCATTTTGCAAACCACCAAAGACCTCTGCCTTAGCCCGCGCAATATCCTCGAGCGATTCAAAATTTTCCAAGTGAGCTATTTCTACCGTTGTCACAACGGCAACTAACGGCCGGACCATAAGTGATAGATTGGTTAATTCTCCAGCATGGTTCATTCCAAGCTCGAAAACCCCAAATTCTGACCCTTCTGGCAAGCGGGAAAGACTAAGTGGTACTCCATATTGGTTGTTAAGACTACCTAGACTAAAAGACACACTCCCCTGTCGACTGAGTAACTTGGCGATAGTCTCCTTTACGCTCGTTTTACCCACGCTACCCGTAACGGCAATAATCCTACCTTTCGAACGTGTCCGGCCGGCAATGCCAAGCTGGTTCAACCCAGCAAAAGTATCCTTCACCTCTAACAGGGGGGCACCTTTTTTAAGTCCCTTTGGTTTGTACGAGATCAGTGAAGCTGAGGCACCTCGCCCAAGAGCATCAATCACATAATCGTGACCGTCAAAATTAGGTCCGCGTAGGGCAATAAATAAATCACCAGATCTTATAGTTCTGCTATCAATTGAAACGCCTGTTGCATGCCAATCGGAACCCACTCTGCCACCAGTAGCATTGGCCACATCAACAGCTTTCCACAAACTATCCACTGGAGGTATCACGACATTGTCACACAAGAATTTCGATTGAGTGCGGCCTTTTTTGCAACTTCCGCATCGCTAAAGGGGACTGTTACGGAATTAAAAATTTGCCCCTGTTCATGTCCCTTGCCTGCTATAACTAATAAATCTCCTGATTTTAGGTGCGAGATAGCCTCAAAAATTGCTTGTTCGCGGTTCTCAATTTCCAAAGCGCCGTCACAGGATTCCAATATTTGATGACGGATCGAAGCTGCATTCTCCTTACGCGGGTTATCATCAGTAATTATAATTTTGTCCGCAAAGGATGTTGCAATAGCACCCATTTCGGCACGCTTACCTGGATCTCTATCCCCACCGCAACCAAATACCACATGAAGGTTTTTATTGGTGTGAGAGCGCATTGAGGTCAAAACATTTTTTAATGCGTCTGGGGTGTGTGCATAGTCAACATAGATAGCCGCCCCATTAGATAATTTCGCCACAAATTCTAGACGACCACTTACGCCTTTAAGGGTTTCCAAATTTTCAACAGTAACATCGCAATCACCCCCAGCCACCAAAACAATGCCAAGGGCACACAGTATATTCATGGCTTGAAAGTCTCCGATCAATGGTAGTCTAATGGACTTCCGCGCACCATTGATCATAAACTCCAAACGTTGACCACTAGGTTCAGGCCAAAGATCACATATGCAAATATTTTTACCTTGCCAGCCATAGCTTAATACATCGGCTCCTCGATCCAGCGCAGTACTCCTCAGGATCTCAAAACAGGGATCATCCCCATTGAGAATAGCCGTACCGTCAGTTGACAGAATATCGGAAAACAGTCGGGCTTTTGCAGAAAAATAATTATCTAAGGTGCTGTGGTAATCCAAATGATCACGACTAAGATTTGTAAATGCTGCTATCGGAACACGAACACCATCAAGACGATATTGGGCTAAGCCATGGCTGGAAGCCTCAAGAGCTAGATGATTGATATTGTCCTGAACGAGCCGGCTTAACTTGTCATGCAGTAATGCTGGATCAGGGGTAGTCAAATTACAAGAAACGCTACCGCTTGGAGTTACCAAGCCCAGTGTACCAAGGCTGGCCGCTGGTACCCCAGCCAAAGTCCAAAGTTGACGAACGAAATCCGCTACCGATGATTTTCCGTTAGTTCCAGTGATAGCCGCCACAGTTTTAGGTTGAAAAGCAAAAAATCGTGCTGAAATGTCAGCGTATGCAAGACGTGGATTATCACAGGAAATCAGACTAACCGATTTTTGCAATCCTAAATACACGTCTAATTTGGTGCCCAAAGGAGCAAGTATAGCAATGGCTCCTCGCTCGACGGCCTCGGGTATAAATTTTCTGCCATCGGTTTGTCCACCCTCCAAGGCAGCAAAAAGAAATCCAGGTTCAACTAAGCGGGAATCGGCCGTCAATCCAAATATGTTTATGTCTGTTGATCCTGCGATCTGCATTTGGTTTCGTCGATCTCCGAGCGCTAATTTAATTAGTTGCAACCAACCGCCCTCGGCGCTTGTTTGTTGAAAATAATAACTCGTCCACTTTCTTTTCAAGATCAGATAATTGCCGATGGGCTGAAGTTAGTTTTTGAGGGGATCGAACAGATGGAGGTATAAAAAGCACATTTCCGGGTACTATCTTTTTTTCTGTTTTGGTAGATGGCTCCATACCCACGATTGTCACCATCTGCCGAATTATTTTTTGAACGATCGGTGCTGCCACCCAACCAGCAGTAGACAATCCTTGAGTTTCCTTAATGCCCTTAGGCTCATCAAGAAGTGCAAGCACTAAATATTTAGGTGCATTGGTAGGGAAAGCCGCAACAAATGACGAAATTATTTTACGTGTTTGATAACCTTTCCGCCTCTTGCCAGGTTTGTTTGCGGTACCTGTTTTACCACCCACGAAATAGCCGGGCACCTCTGCTCTTTTTCCAGAACCTTGGCGCACTACCAGTCGCATAAGGTCACGCATTACTTGAGAGGTTTTACCTTTAATGACACGAATACCTCCAAGTTTTGATTCCTTGCCAAGCTTCAATAACGTAGCCTTCAACAGAACTCCGCCATTGACCAACGCGCCAACACCAAGAGAAAGCTGTAGGGGACTTACAGCAATACCGTGTCCGTAAGAAATAGTCATAGTGTTGATTTTGCGCCAGAGGTCCGGCGATAAAGGTGCTCCTACCTCTATTAATTCTATTCTTGCCGGCGAAAGCAAACCCAACCGTTTAAGATATCGTTTTTGCGTATTTGTTCCAACCTCCAATGCTATCTTAGCGGCCCCAATATTAGAAGAATGAACAATCACCTCCGGAACCGTAAGCCATTTATTCTTGGCATGATAATCTGAAATCGTGAATCTGGATATTTTGATTGGCTTTCTAGCGTCAAAACGATCAGCTAAACGTACCCGTCCCGTATCCAATGCCATAGCAGAAGTGAACAACTTAAACGTTGAACCCATTTCGTAAACACCCTTGGTGGCGCGATTGAATCCCGCGACGCCTGCCGCGGTGATGGGTTTATTTGGATTAAAGTCCGGCAAAGAAACCATTGAAATTACTTCGCCTGTATTGACGTCTAATACAATTCCGACTGCTCCTATCGCAGTAAATTTTTCCATAGCGTTTTCGAGTTCAAACCTAACGAGGGCCTGTATTCGTACGTCCAGGGATAGTCGAAGAGGTTGTCTTCGATCTCTTAGTTGATTATCAAAATACCCCTCTAAACCGGATAAGCCTTTTCCATCTATATCGGTCATGCCAACTACATGCGATACTAGAGAGCCGTGCGGATAGACACGCCGTTCTGCTTGCTGAAAATTAAGGCCGGGAATACCTAAAGCGTTAACCGCAAACTGCAATTTTGGTGTTAAATTTCGATGTAACCAGACAAATTTTTGATTTTTCGATAGTAATTGATACAGCTTGCTTGGATTGAGACCGGGTAAAACTGACGTAAGTTTGCCGACAGCCTCATCTAGGTCAAGGATTTGCTGGGGATTAGCATATAACGCGGCTGTCGGCAGGCTTGTAGCTATTAGTATACCATTGCGGTCAGTTATATCCGCCCGCACTTTCAAGATCTTGTCCACATGCACCAATTTGTTCGATGCAATATCTACTCTAACATTGTTAAGTGATAGTTGAATCACCCGGCCACCAATTATCATAAAAGCTAAAACGAAGAGAGCTCCCGTAACAAGCAAGCGATTTCGACTGGTTTCCAACGCTTGTTTGCGAGCACCATCAAACTTCAAACGATTTGGGAGAACTACTCCATGTTGACCAGTACCTTTAGCGACCGGAGAGTATGGATGAATGATTTGGGCGAATTTCACGGCTTGATAATTACTTCTAGGTCAGGGTCATCGACCACTTGAATATTGAAAAGACCTCTAGACTCTTTTAGTTGTTTAGGTTCAGTGGGCCGCAATTCAAGGTACCTCATCGATAAGCCCTTGAGACGCCCCACATCATTGAAATGACTCCACTCTGCTTTTAAGACGTGGACAGCCTCACGCTCAGCGACGATCGAGCGATTTAATGTTTTTAATTCATCTTCCAGATTTGTTACTTCATGCTTCAAATAAAACAAAGCAACACCCGTTACCGCGACTATTAAAATCGCTAGTAATGTTGTATTGCGTATCATTTTTGGCCACCTAAATCATGCCAACCGTAATTCTGTTTACCTGCAATTTTGCACGACCAAGAAGGCGAATCAGTTCGCTCGGCAATGCGCAATCTTGCCGAGCGGGAGCGGGCATTGCGAGAGATTTCTGACAGCTGTGGCTTTATAGCACCACTTTTTAACAATTTAAAACTCGGAGCAGGTTGCTTGACCTGAACATCAGGAAAATGACGTGAACTTCTTCCCGACCGTCCACTTCTAGAACGCAGAAATTTTTTCACAATACGATCCTCGAGGGAATGGAAGGCCACAATGGCAAGTCGCCCGCCCGGGGCAAGAATATTTTCTGCTGCGCACAATCCACGCCTAAGTTCGCCCAGCTCGTCGTTCACCCGTATACGGAGTGCCATGAATGTTCGTGTAGCCGGATCAATCCGATCTTTTGATTTCCAAACAATCCCGCGAACTATTTTGGCTAGATGACCAGTCGTTTTGATAGGTGTTTTTGAACGGGTCTCCACAATTGCCTTCGCGATGCGGCGTGCTTGCCGCTCCTCACCAAGTTTGTGGATAATGTCAGCAAGGTCTTGCTCCGATGTATTATTAATCAAATCGGCCGCTGTCGTACCCTTTGAACTCATTCGCATGTCTAAAGGTCCGTCAAATCGGAACGAAAAGCCACGATTAGCTTCATCCAACTGGATTGACGAAACGCCGAGATCAAAAGTAATTCCATCTACCTCCGAAATTCCTTTGTCCTTAATCAACCTTTCAATATCGCCAAAACGGCCCTCTAAAATTGTTAAACGTCCACCATACTTACGACTTAGTTGCTTCCCAAATATTACCGCTGCGGGATCGCGATCTATACCTATAACTCTTGCTGATGCAGTTTTCAGTATCGCCTCGGAATAACCACCTCGACCGAGAGTAGCATCTACAAATAAACCTTCGTCAAAGGGCCTAAGTGCGCCAAGAACTTCGCCGATCATAACGGGTACATGACCGCTGCCCATATTATCAATCATTGGGCTAACTCGCTTCCTTTTCCTGCTCGTAACCGCAGAGTAGCGCCCCGGTTTCTGGCACGGGAAAAGGAATTACTATTGTGAATTTCGTAAGCTGAAGGTTCCCATACCTGGAAGCGGTTACCACGACCAACAAATACAGCCTCAAATTTTATATCAGCATGTTTTAAAATGGTTTTTGGCAAAACTATTCGACCTTCAGTGTCGTAAGGCAACTGATGGGAATTTTCGAGAATAGTAGATGCCAGATCATCTTGTTCATCTGAGAAGAGCTCAAGGTCGTCAAGACTCGCAACAATCCGTTGAATAAATTCTTCCCCACAAGCCTCTATAACTGGATTTTTGAAAGACGGATAAACGTATATTCCGGGAAAACCTTGATCCGAAAGTGCATCACGGAACTGCTTAGGGACGGATATTCGCCCCTTTTTATCAATCCTGTTGATATGCCTGCCAATTAACGCAGCCATTCCCGCCTCAGTACATTGTTGAAAGCTCCATAAGTGAAGCCCCAGACTCACCCTAATGAATTACTAAACTCTCCGTATCACCCAGATCTCACCGGCGATATCACATTTATTATATGGGATATCATGGGTAAAATTGGGCGTCAATGGGTGAAAGTGGACTAAATTGGGTTAATAAAGAGTTTCAAAAGCAATTTATTTTGGATTATTTGTCAGCAAAGTTACGCTAAACCACTAGTCAAAAATAACATTGTTGTAAGCAAAGGTGGAAGATAAGGCCAAATATCGTTTGAGTGATGGTTTTAAAATGACTTTATTAAATTGCTTAAAATAAGGTGCAACATCGCCCATTAGATTATCGGTGTTTACTGCATATTTGAGGTAAAATGATCAATGGTCTTCTGAAGGCCTTCCTTCACTTCAACCGTGGGGATCCAATTCAATTTATTTTTGGCACGACTAATATCAGGACACCTTTGCATGGGATCATCTTGTGGCAGAGGACGGTACTCGATAATTGATTTACTGCCAACTATTTCAATAACCATTTTAGCTAGTTGAACAATAGTCAATTCAGTAGGGTTACCAAGGTTAATCGGTCCTACAATCTCATCGGGCGCCTTCATCAGTGACATCAATCCGTTTACGAGATCATCCACAAAACAAAATGAACGAGTTTGACTACCATCACCATAAACTGTCAAAGGTTCACCTGACAGGGCTTGAATAATAAAATTTGAAACTACCCGTCCGTCATTCGGATGCATCCGGGGACCATAAGTATTAAAAATACGTGCCACCCGTATGTTAACCTCATGTTGGCGATAGTAGTCAAAAAACAGCGTCTCCGCACACCGTTTACCTTCATCATAACACGCTCGAGGACCAATTGGATTGACGTTACCCAAATATTCCTCCATTTGCGGATGAATTTTTGGATCCCCATAGACTTCACTCGTTGAAGCCTGGAGTATTTTCGCGCCAGTCCGCTTTGCCAAACCAAGCATATTTATAGCACCATGCACGCTCGTCTTTGTAGTTTGAACAGGATCAAATTGATAATGGATAGGCGAAGCAGGACATGCGAGATTAAAAATTTCATCCACTTCTACATAAAGTGGGAAGGTCACGTCATGACGTAACAGCTCAAAATTTGGCAATTCCGCTAGGCTTTGGACATTAGTCTTTGTTCCTGTGTAATAATTATCGAGACATATGACATCATCACCTTCAGCAACCAGGCGTTCGCAAAGATGGGAGCCGATAAACCCAGCTCCACCCGTCACAAGTACTTTCTTCGAAATACTCAATTTAAAGCCCCAATCTTGTCCCTGTTTACCGTCGTCGATATAGCGTGGATCTTTTTCTGGCCAACAAACACTAACACCCGGCACCCCAGTTGATAACTTATTATTTCTACATCAACATCCGGGTTCACCGTTGGTTAAACATTATAGCCTAGGAGGGTATTATATTAATTTACTTCCAACCCACCTCATTCCGTATGAAAATTAAAAAAATTTTTCTAAAGAACTTTAATCACACGAGATTTCCGAAGGATTAACTTTTTGATCAATTAGGGCGAGTTTTCCAAACCGGCAAAAAATTTATTGAAATGATAATGAACCATTTCAAATTGCCGGTCTACAATCATTTATCGCAAAATTGCCGTTAAATTAGATATGCCGGCTCCAAGGCAAAACATGAAACCGTTAATTGAAACCCAAGAAGAACTTCTACTGGATTATTTGTTACATCTCGAAAAACATAAAACCGGTCAGCGAGCCGTATATATTCAATTATCAATGCTTCAGCGACACAATCGCCGCGATCACCATATACGTTTAGCAGCAGATACCTTTTCCCAACTAATCAAATCGAAAAAAGGTCAACTCTTCATTCTTAAGAATTTGGATATTTTCTTTGCCTATAGAGGCGAATGCCACGACGACGTAGAAACATCAATATTTAAACTTCGCTACCTTTTTTCGGAAGATCCATTCCTTGAATCTAAAATTGAAAATTTGAAACAACCATTTCAAAGGTATTTTAACGTTGAACGTGATTTCAAGAATATGGTGTATTTTATAAGAAACAACACCCGTCCAGCTATACAAAATCAAGAAAAACGGCAAAAAATTAACCCTCCGTCACATCAGCTAAAATGTGAACAGGACAAACAACTCACGCCCCAATCTTTGGGTGCGTTGGCACAAGCGCTGAAAAATACCGACCTCACAAATATGATTAGAAGCGAAACTATTTGTGGCCTGGTAGGTCACGCCGTTCCGCAGATACTAATCAATGAACTTTTTATATCAATTGAGACACTTGGCGAAACCCTTATCCCAGGTATCAATCTAAAAAACCGCAAGTGGCTGTATTACCATCTTACCGAGATAATTGACAAACGCATGTTAGCAACTCTCAGAAAATCTAACCATTTATTTGGCAAGGGTGATATTTGCCTAAACTTGAACGTATCAACCCTTTTATCTCAAGAATTTGCACTCTTTGACGATAAATTATTGGCGTCCGAGAGAAACACCGTAATAGTTAACCTTCAACTAATTGATATCCTCTCTAATCTGAGTGAGTTCGCCACTGCGCGTGAATATGCCAAATATAGGGATTACCGTATCTGTATCGACGGTCTAACACACGAAACCTTGAACCTTATCAACACGGAACGCCTCGGGACCGACTTGGTGAAGATTACTTGGTCAAGTGAGGGTCTTGAATCGGCATACAAAAATAATTTGTCTGGCTTGTTCAACACCATGGGCACACCAAGGGTGATCCTTTGCCAATGTAATAATAAAGAGGCGATTGATTTTGGTCATAATTTTGGAATAGGTATGTTTCAGGGGTTATATATTGAAAAAATCATTGCCGAAGCATCTATGCACCGTGCCCTCAAAACAACAACGTCAGGCTCTTAATAATGGGATCAATCAAATAATTGACGCAATGCCGATTAACGGCTCACCCGTTGTAATTGAAGTCCGAAGCTTGACAAAAAAATATAATGGTATTTTGGCAGTAAACTGCATTTCTTTCACCGTACAACGTGGGTCAATAACCGCTCTGGTAGGTGGTAATGGTGCGGGTAAAACTACGACATTATCTATGTTGTTGGGGCTACTACTACCATCAGAAGGTGAGATTAATATATTGGGTGCAGATATGCTCACCAAACGCCATTTAGTCCTACCTCGCATGAACTTTTCATCACCCTACGTAGGCATGCCGGCTCGCCTCACTGTAGGTGAAAACTTGACCGTTTACGCAAATTTATACGGACTTGATAACGTGAAAGATCGCGTTACGAGCGTGGCTAAGGATCTCCAAATACTAGATACTTTAAAAATACAATTGGGTAATTTATCGTCAGGTCAGAAGACACGCGTTTCCCTCGCCAAAGCCCTAATCAATGAACCTGAACTTTTAATTCTTGACGAACCTACAGCGTCGCTGGACCCGGAATCGGCGGATTGGGCTCGCGGACACCTAGAAAGCTATCAACAGCGGACTGGAGCTACACTATTACTCGCCTCACACAATATGGGAGAGGTTGAACGCCTTTGTCATAAGGTTCTAATGATGAAAGATGGAACAATTATCGACGAAGGGTCACCTCAAAGGCTTATTGCAAACTATGACAGGAAAAATCTGGAAGAGGTTTTTCTAGATATCGCCCGTGACAGAACTCATTCCCGAGACTTTGTTCCATGAGGGGGCTCCTTTGGAAACGTATTTGGGCTATGGTACTTCGCCACACTTATCTCTTACGCTCTTCCTGGCCTCGGGTTCTGGAACTGGCCTATTGGCCAACCTTCCAGCTTTTGCTGTGGGGATTTATAACTACGTTTTTCTTACAACATAGCTCTTGGTTAGCCCAGGCGGCAGGGGCACTCATAAGTGCTGTGTTATTATGGGATGTTCTATTTCGCTCAAATCTCGGTCTATCACTGACATTCGTAGAGGAAATATGGGCGCGTAATCTTGGACAATTGTTTATAAGCCCACTCCGTCCTACGGAAATGATTGCCGCCCTTATGATCATTAGTTTTGTCCGAACTATAATAAGTGTAACACCTGCCGCCTTCTTGGCTCTGCCATTTTTCGATGTTTGGGTGTTTGACCTCGGTATCGCCTTGGCCGCCTTTTTCTTTAATCTCATGGTCATGGGATGGGCGGTAGGACTTGTTGTTTCAGGGTTAATACTAAGGTTTGGACTCGGCGCGGAGAGCCTTTGCTGGCTTGCCATATTTCTGATTGCACCTATTACAGGGATTTATTATCCAGTTAAAGTTTTGCCCGATTGGCTAGAGCCGTTTGCCTGGATTCTACCTTCAACCTACATTTTTGAAGGCATGAGGGCTGTTCTTTTTAACAAGATTTTCAACTGGAATTTATTTTTTGGTGCCGTAGGGTTTAATCTAGTCTATCTCTTTATAGGTATTGGGATCTTTCTACGTATGTTTCATGTGGCGAGGGTTCAGGGAAAATTGCTGCAACAAGGTGAATAAAAAATTTAACCCTTTACTTACTATTTTTCTGTCTAAACTGTAGGTCTAGTGGGGTTAATTGTTATGAATATCCGGCCATTCCTCCTCGTTGCAATAGTGATAGTTACGTCTTTGGCGGGCTGCACCTCAACATATGAGTTCAAACCGCAAACATCAGAAAGCTTGGTTCTTAGATCACTTCAAACAATCAAAAGCATAAAAAATGGGGAAAAGTTTAAAAATTTTAAAGATATGCTTAGTGATGCTGCCGGCTGCGCAATATTTCCAGCGTTATATAAGGCTGGTTTTTTTGTGGGTGCCGAAGGCGGCAACGGAGTAATCATTGCTCGCGATAGGCAGGGGAATTGGGGTTATCCGGCCTTTTATACGCTTGCCAGCGCTAGTTGGGGTCTTCAGTTTGGCGCTCAAAAAGCAGGTGTGGTGCTTATAATCCGAAATAGAGGAGCAATTGAATCTATTCTCCAAAATCAAGGAAAATTTGGTGCCGATGTAAGTTTTGCGGTTGGTCCAGTTGGGACTGGATTAGAGGGTGCAATAACCACAAATTTGGCAGCAGATATTATAGCTTTCTCTGACGTCAAAGGTTTATTTGCCGGGATGTCATTGGAAGGGGCAGGCATCATACGACGTAATGACCTTAACCTTGAATACTACGGAAAAGAGGTGACCCCAAGCTCAATCTTACTCGAACACGCTCACCAAAATGTTCAAGCTGATCCACTACGAACCTCGCTAATTATTCAGTAATGCAAGTATAAAATTTCCAAATTGAGGCAAAAATGGCTTCGATAACACATAACACTTTTTTATCAGAAATTGAGCTCTAAGTCGGCTGACTGGACTTAATAAATTTATGTCTCAACTAGTGATTACCTCGGAAGTTGACAGTTCCATAGGCCTTCTCTAATGCTAGCAAAGCACGGAGTTGAGGCATTAATTTAACCAACTGCAAATCTCGGGCCTTGAAAGCAGACGAAAATTGCGGACCAAGTAGATGACAGAAGAGCTCGGAATTGCGCTGGCCCAAATTAACCCGACTGTTGGGGATATTTTGGGTAATCTTGATATTATCCGTTCCGCACGGAAAAGTGTTGATGGCACGTCAGATATTGTGGTGACTGGCGAGTTAGCTGTTTCGGGATATCCACCGGAAGATCTTGTACTCAAACCAGCATTTTTAGAAATGATTGAAACGGAGGTAAACAAACTCGCCCTGGAGACGAATGACGGTGGTCCGGCATTACTGATAGGTGCACCGTGGCGCGAAAATGGCGAACTTTTCAACGCTGCACTTTTACTGGCAGATGGTGCCGTGGTAACCAAACGTTATAAACATGTGCTACCTACTTATGGTGTATTCGATGAGGATAGGGTGTTCTCGCGGGGACCTATTCCCGGTCCTATTGCGTTTAAAGGCGTGCGACTTGGCGTGATGATATGTGAAGACATGTGGAAACAGGACGTAGCAGAAGGTCTTCAAGAATCGGGAGCTGAAATACTTATAGTGATCAATGGCTCTCCCTACGAGATTGATAAGCCTGATCAACGAATGAATTTTGCGGTAGGAAGGGTCAGTGAAACCGGATTACCATTGGCGTATGTTAATTTGGTCGGCGGTCAGGATGAGTTGGTATTTGATGGGGGTTCTTTTATTCTAAATCGAAAACACGCCTTAAAGGCACAGGCCAAAGCGTGGGAACCACAATTAGTCCAGAGCAAATGGGCGTTAAAAGCTGAGGGCTGGACCTGCAACGAAGGCACCCTGGAAATCAACACGCATGATACTGTTGGGCAACTACACGCTATATACCACGCTATAGTCTTAGGGCTCAGGGATTACGTAAATAAGAATAGCTTTCCAGGAGTGATTATGGGTTTGTCCGGAGGTATAGATTCAGCTTTATCAGCTGCCGTTGCGGTTGATGCAATTGGATCGGAGAATGTGCATTGCGTAATGATGCCTTCTCCATTCACATCTCAAGAAAGTTTAGAAGACGCTGCCGAAATAGCCGGAATATTGGGTGTGGCTTATGACATTATTCCAATTCATGAGGCAATGACCGCCTTTGATAAGATGCTAACATCTGTATTTCAAAACTACGAGGCTGACGCCACTGAAGAAAATATTCAAGCGCGTGCTCGCGGTATGATAGTTATGGCACTTTCGAATAAGCTAGGTTATTTACCGCTTACCACAGGAAATAAATCAGAAATGTCTGTGGGTTATGCAACTTTATACGGGGACATGTGCGGCGGTTACTCAGTTTTAAAAGATATATACAAAACTACAGTGTTCGCAATTTCTCGCTGGAGAAACGAGATCAGACCCTCCAACGTTTTCGGAGGCGAGGGATGTGTGATTCCGGAACGGATCATCTCCAAAAAACCATCTGCAGAATTAAAACCGGATCAATTTGATGAAGATACATTGCCGCCCTATGAAATTCTTGATGATATATTAAAAAATCTTATCGAAGGAGAGCAGGCAATCTCGGACATCGTCGCAAGAGGACATGATCCAAATGTCGTCCGGCGAGTATGGCATATGCTCGACCGGGCAGAATACAAGCGCCGCCAAGCACCGCCGGGCGTAAAGATTTCTTCCCGCTCTTTTGGACGTGATCGACGTTACCCGATTACAAATGGCTTCACAAATTTGCTGTAATGGGATGACGATGAACGCTTTTATCATACACCATCTTAGAATTGTCCACCTTCATTTATGCCAACAAATTTAAATATTGCCCCGACACTCCTTGCTACCGTAACAGGCGCGTTTGATCAACGCTTGGTAGCCGGAATAAAGAGGTAATTAAAAATTGTCGCTCAAGCTTTACAATACGCTGACGCGCAAAAAATCTAGTTTTCAACCATTAGATAAAATTAAAATACGCATGTATGTTTGCGGCCCTACCGTTTATGACTACGCCCACATCGGGAATGCCCGACCAGTAATTGTATTTGACTTACTATCGCGAATTTTATGCCACCTATTTGGAAAGGAGCGCGTGCACTATGTACGAAATATCACCGATGTAGATGACAAGATTATAGCAGCCCACCAACAGTCCGGTGAAGAAATAAATGCGATCACATCCCGCACTATAAAATCATTCCACAAGGACATGAGGGCGCTCGGCAACCTGGATCCTGATGAGGAACCTCTCGCCACTGACCATATTTCAGAAATGCAGACATTAATAAAAATCCTCCTTACCAAAGGCCATGCCTACGAAAATAAAGGCCACGTGTTATTTGATGTTAAATCCATGCCCGATTATGGCAAACTTTCACAACTCAACCGAGAAGAGTTAATAGCTGGGGCGCGGGTAGAAGTAGCCGCCTACAAAAAAGACCCGGCGGATTTTGTGCTTTGGAAACCCTCGGGGGAAGATCAACCTGGTTGGAATAGTCCCTGGGGACCCAACAATGGCCGGGGTCGTCCAGGTTGGCACATCGAATGCTCAGCCATGTCGGAGAAGTATCTTGGCCAAACCTTTGATATTCACGGTGGAGGAATAGATCTAGTTTTTCCCCACCATGAGAATGAAATTGCCCAAAGCCTCTGCGCTAATGGTTCAGGAACCTTCGCGCAAATCTGGATGCATAATGGTTATCTCATGGTTGAAGGTGAAAAGATGTCCAAGAGCCTGGGTAACTTCATCACCGTCCGAGAACTTTTAGAACAGCATCACGGAGAGACAATCCGGCTCTGTATGCTTATGACCCATTATCGCCAACCATTAAATTGGACGACAACGGGATTGGCTCAGGCAAAGGAATCTTTAGACCGCTGGTATGGGGCGCTACGATCGGTAGACTTCGAATGTGAAAACTTTACCCCGGCTGCTAACTTTACCGATGCACTTTTAGACGACCTAAATACCCCTCTAGGAATCTCTGTGATCCATGAGATGGCGGGTAGACTAAATAAATCGGGGTCAATCGATGATAAGGCCGATCTTTTAAATGCAGGTAACCTAATGGGACTTCTTCAACTTAATCCGGATGATTGGTTCAAATGGCAGCCAGAGTGTGCAAACTTTCATCTCACTGATAGGCAAATAAATGATCTTATTAACCAACGTGATGAAGCACGTGATCAAAAAGATTTTGTTGCCGCAGACAACATCAGGACGGAATTAGCTGTTCAGGGAATACTTCTCGAGGATGGACCAAACGGCACCACATGGAAACGAACCTAGTGGTTAGTCTTTTTTTGCCGGATGTACCGCTTCTATGTCTATGGACCTAGACAAGAGTTTCCGACCCTGAAAAGTGAACACAACCAATGCTAAGATAGCCATCACACCTAAAGCCGTCTGAAAACCGACAAATTCTGCAAGCCAGCCGATCCCAAGCGTTCCAAAGGCGGAACCACCCACGATAATAGCAAGGTGAACGCTAACTACGCGGGCTCGGAATTCGTCTTCTACTATGTTTTGGATAAGAGTTTGTCCACCAAGACCAGTAGCAACTATAAAACCACCAACAAGCGCCATGGTTACAAGCGCCAAGAGTATTTGCGTATTGGATACAAATACCAGAAGCGCAAGTGCAGTTAACATCGCACCATAGACAAAAATCCTCGTAAGACCCTCTACCTTACCCCGTACCGCCAAAATTAGGGCAGCACTCAGTGCACCAATGCCCGAAGCAGCCATCAAATTACCCAACCCGTGCTCGTCCAACTGGAAAACTTGTTCAGCAAATCCCGCCATAAGGTTCTGATAAGAGCGCAAACAAAACGCAACAAAAATTGATAACAGCATAATCATTTTCAAGTCACTACACTCCATGATGTAGTGAATCCCTGCCCTCAGATCTGATAAAACAGCGGGGACAAGAGGTTTGATCGATTTAATAACCGGCAGTGGATTGATAATCTGCACCCGGGCCACACCTAAGACCATGCAACAGAATGTCATCGCGCTTGTCGCGTAGGACAGAGCCGCCCCCAGCGGTTCTCCAAAGGTTAGATTACCAAATGACAAAATAACACTACCGATTATCGGGCCAGTAAACCCAGCTGTATGAAACGTCGTTGTATTCATCCCAATTGCCGCTGAAAGATTTTTCCTTTCAATCAATTGAAGTATTAATGCCTGGCGGGCTGGAAAATCAAAAGAAAAGAAAACCCCCTGCACCAGTGTGAAAACAATTAATAAGACCGGTGTCAGTATGCCAGTCACTATCGCGATGGCCGTCATGAACGACGTGACAATACCTAAGCTCAACGCAATCATGCCGGTTCGACGGTGTCCGTAACGGTCGGAAATGGCTCCCGCCAAAGGCCCTAAAAACAATACTGGAGACATGTACGCAAATCCAACTGCCCCAAGCCAAGCGGGTGATTGGATAAGATGAAACATAAGCCATTGCGACGATATCAAGTAAATCCAAACACCGTTGGATGAAAAAAGGTGGCCATACCAGTAAATACGGTAATTTCGCTCCGAGAGGGCCCGGCCTATACCACCAAAATTACGGCCGAATCCATTTAAAGACGCCATTGTCCGGGTGTATCCCCAATCGTGACAGGGGTAAAACAGTTTGATGCTAATTCAATTACACTATTTAAATAGATCTAAACAGATTTCGCTAAATAGGCTAAAATAGGGAAATGATTATGCCCGACAGCGCCGTTTCCCAGATATTTGTATCAGTACTTGAGGTGCCTTTCGAAAAACCCATTACAAGCGCACTTGGCACCTATATTGGTTCAGATTACGTGGTAGTCGAATTACAAACTACTGACGGTATAGTCGGTTATGGCTATACCATGTCGCTAGACCGTCGCGGAACAAAGGCGGTAGTGAGCTACATCGAAAATGAATTAACACCGCTTGCTTTGAGGCAGGATGTAAAGCGACCCACTGCCCTTTGGCAAAGGATGTGGTCACCCAACAAAGCACGCATGCGTGGCGGGGTCGGGGTCCACGCACTCTCAGCGGTTGACACCGCTGTATGGGATGCAGCAGCTAAAACTGCTGGTCTACCTCTAGGTATAATGTTGGGAGGGTCCCGTAAAAAAGTACCGGCCTACGGCTCTGGTGGTTGGCTATCAATGGAAGATAATGAATTGATAGAGGAAGCGCAAAACCACGCGGAAAAGGGCATTTCAGCATATAAGCTTAAAATCGGAGGCAAGCGGGATAAGGCACGACTAAAACTGTTACGCCGAGAAATGGGAGACGCATTCACTCTCTATGTTGACGCCAACCAAAACTTTAACGTTGCAAATGCTGTCAAGGCATCAGAATGGCTTTCCGACTTTGATGTTGCCTGGCTCGAAGAGCCGGTATTGGCCGACTGTCCGTGGGAATTGGAAGAAGTTGCAGCAGCAACTGACATACCAATAGCCGCGGGAGAAAACGTTTATTTCGCTTGGGGATTTCGAGATCTATGTGATCGCCAAGCTGCCTCCTATTTGCAGCCAGACATAGGGCGTTGCGGAGGGGTCACCGAATGGATCAAAATTGCTAAAATGGCCGAAACACATAATCTTAAACTCACAAGCCACCTTCTCCACGAGGTGAGCACCTGCTTAGTTGGAGCTTTTTCTAGCGGGTTTGCAGTGGAACATATGAACTTTTTTACGAAGAACCCCTTCACCAACGACTTTACCGTAAAGAACGGATTTATCACTTTACCTGATGTTTCAGGACACGGTGTTGAATTT
>PTLH01000049.1 GCA_002938035.1 Alphaproteobacteria bacterium MarineAlpha3_Bin6 | reverse complement strand
AATACCGGGGCAATAGAAACCGGAGCCCTATTTGGCGAGCTAGCCGCTTTAGGCAGGATTCCCCGGACGGCAACCATTTTTGCCGACGAAGATGCCGAGTTACTGGAAATCCGATGGCAGGGATTGCGCGAGCTGAGAGCCTATAATGGCGAATGGAAACGCATGATTGATGAGCGCTATAGAGAGACAGCACTAGCAGCTCATTTGCTTGAATCAAAGGAATTTGGTCATTTAGATGACGATCAAATTAAAGATGTTGCTGATCGGTGTATATTTGAGACCTACGGCAGTTTTGACTGGTACACTTCGTTCCAGCGCCTCCGCAGTCAGGGAAAAAGTGACGAACCAGTAATTGCCCGTCAGGGAGATTACCCGGATGGCCTCTTGATGGTTAGGGCTGGATTTGCAAGACAAACCGTTAAACACGGAAATGGTACTAAATCGATCAACTATTTAGGCGCGGGCAATAATTTCGGCCTTCACCCACTATATAACGCATGGAAAAACCCCGGCGCCGAAGATCTGGCACTGGGATCAGGTTTAAGTGCGTTGGGATATGTGGACGTAGTCCGTGTGCCGGCGTCAGTCCTGGCAGAATATGTATTCCCTAATATTGAGCAACCGGTAAATACCATTGTTGCGGCCTCCCAAAAGACTGTGGCGGAAGATGCGCTGCTTGAATGGGCTGTTGATGAAAGATTTATCAACGGCCGCCAGACAATGGTCATAGATCTGAATAGTTGCGTTCGCTGTGATGATTGCGTGCGCGCCTGTGCAAATAGTCACGACGGCAACCCACGTTTCCGGCGACATGGCAAGATTGTTGATAACTGGATGGTAGCAAATGCCTGCATGCATTGCGCCGACCCTGTCTGTATGATTGGATGTCCAACGGGAGCAATTCACCGTTCAATGAGCGGCGGAATGGTGGTCATCAATGATGACACGTGTATCGGCTGCGGCACATGCGCCAACTCCTGCCCTTACGAGAATATAAGTCTTGTCCAGATTGCCGATAAACAAGGAATGCCGGTTGTAGATGAAGCTACACACCGTCCAATAATGAAGGCCACAAAATGCGACCTATGCTCTGACCAGCTAGGTGGTCCCGCTTGTGTCCGCGCCTGTCCACATGACGCGCTAAAACGAGTGGACTTTCGGGAATTTGCCCATTAAGCGACGGGCGTGAGATTAATATGGCAAAAAATATTTCTATTCTTTCAATTTTTGGCGTCATTGCCCTTATCGTCGTTGGGTACAATGCCCAGAAAATGGATTTGAACCTCCAGAATTCATCCGTGCTGACGGGTTATACATTAATTGCTGTTATGCTTTGCGTGGCCCTCCTCAACACACGAAAAAAACTATCCATGATCCCCCTAGGTAAAGCCAGTTCTTGGGTGGTTTTTCATGTCGTTGGGGGGCTTCTATGTGTGGCCCTCTTTTGGGTGCATACGAATACGTTTTGGCCCAAGGGCCTTTACGAGGGGTTTCTCGCCGGTGCATTTTACTTGGTTAGTCTTAGCGGTATTTTTGGCTATCTTATTCAACGTCTTAACTCTCGTAAACTTACTGAAACCGGAATTGAGGTGATTTACGAACGCATTCCGTTGGAATTAAGAGAAATTCAAGAGAAAGCAGAAGAATATATTCTAGAATGTACAGAAGCTACGGGTAGCGATGTATTGGCCAATCACTACTTGAATACTATGGTCTGGTACTTCCAAAAACCCCGTTTTTACTGGTCAACTCTCTTCGGTGCAGGCAATGCAAAAGTTTGGTTCCGCTCCGAAGGTGCATCTGTCAAACGCTACCTCAGTAGCGAAGAATTAGATTATTTTCGGCATTTGGAAGAGTTGGTAGAACTGAAAATGCTTGTTGACACCCACTTTGTTCATCAGAACCTGAACAAGAAGTGGCTGCTGTTGCACGTGCCTCTTTCGGTAGGGTTGGTTATCATGGCACTCTGGCATCTTCTCTTAGTGGAGGTCTACGCACTATGATCCTCCGCGATGATAGATTTAGCGAAAAAATAAGTCCCTACTTAAGGCCAAATTTCCCTTACGTATGTGGCCGTGCCGCAGCATGGGGTAAGCCATGTCACAATGGCCCAACTGCGAATGGGTCTTGCGGTGGCACAAGTGAATGTCATCCATATAACGAGGGTGGCAGATGGATTTGCCGAAGACCGCCATCTGCGGGCGGGCCTTGTAGTGAAGGTCCCTTACCAGATGGTAGCTGCTGCAAGACGCTTACAGCGTGCCAACCGCGACGCACGGTACGGAAAATCCGGGGCAGAATTTCTGTCATGGTGGCTGCTGTGGTTATTGCTGCAATCGCCGCCTTTGGATTTGATTTTGGCAACCAAGAACA
Source organism: Alphaproteobacteria bacterium MarineAlpha3_Bin6 (assembly GCA_002938035.1). GTDB lineage: Bacteria > Pseudomonadota > Alphaproteobacteria > Rhodospirillales > UBA2165. The sequence continues at coordinate 13,321 of PTLH01000049.1, read as the reverse complement.
GGTAGCAAGTTCCCTTGACGCAGGCCCACTAAGTAGCATCCATCAGAACTTCACCTCCGAACAGGGATGCAATGCCTGCCATGCCGCACATGGTTCCGGTGCCCTTGGGTGGCTGGAAGCCGCCATGACTGATAGCGGCCCTTCAGACAACTGCACCAACTGCCACCAATTCAAAAACCCTGTTAACGGTCCACATAATTCTGCTCTAATTTCTGCAAGTCACCCGGGGAACACTTCATGCACTATGTGCCACACGGAACACAAAGGAGCAGATGCTAATATCGTTAAGATGGATGACGCCCAGTGTAATTCATGTCACAAGGCAAAGTTTGCTAGTTTTGCTACTAACCACAAAGAATTCTCTGAAACTTATCCATTTGGCCAGCGCACGGCTATCGCGTTTAACCACTCCAGCCACTTCAGCAAACATTTTAAAGATGCACGATATTCAAAAAATGCGCCGGCAAAAGGCTGTGTTGGCTGTCACAACGTAGCCTTGGCTGAGCGCAATGTCCCTGTACGTGGGTTTGATGATACATGCGCGGGTTGCCACCAGGACACTGTCGCCGGCCGAGAATTTGTAATGTTTACGTTCCCTGAGTTTGAAGAAAATCCAATTGACATAGAGGATATAATTGAAAGTCCGGGAGGAACGTTGGCAGCGGCGGCAAAAGCCACTCAGGACCTGCAGGGTGAAGTAGAAAAATTGGCTGAAACAACTAGTAGCGCTTCTAGCAAAGCCATCGTAGAAGAGATTAAAACTATTTTAGCCGACCTAGGCGACCGGGTAGGAAGTGAGGAAGCAGATGAGGAATTCGAACCAATCTCTTCAGAAACCCTTTCGCCCGTATCAGCAGAATTGCTTGGCGTCAACGGCGAAGAAGTGGATGAGTATGCTGAGGCTACAAAAACGCTTGTTGAGGGTGTACTGGAGAATGGTGTAACAGCTCTTGCTGAATTAGTGGGCGAAGCGGGCGGTAACCCTGACACCTTACTTCGCGGCCTATCGAATAGTACGGTTGTACCTGCATTCACGGCTTGGGCTGCAAATAAAGAATACGAAGCCACGGGTGAAACCATTGAAAAGGGTTGGTATGCCAATGAACTATCTCTAGTTTATCGCGCTACTGCTCACGGCGATCCGGTGATGAAGGCCTGGTTGGACTACGCCGCGCAAAATGGCTCAGAGAGCTTAAACGAGGCTTTTTTATCCAGAACCGACGGTGCAGGCGCCTGTACAAAGTGCCATGCCGTTAGCTCTACCGAGACGGATAAAAATGCAGATAAGAACAAAAAAGTTGCCCTAAAAGTCGAGTGGAAATCTCATCCGGCAGACGGCAGCCCTCTAGTTAAATATTCTCATAAACCTCACGTCAATTTACTTGGGCCTGGCTCTTGGTGTACATCCTGCCATAAGATTAATGAAAAGGCCGAATTTAGTGCCGCATTTAATCAGTTGGATCCGCACAAATTTTCAAGTAATTTCAGCAGTGTAAAAAAAGGAACGTGTGTTGAATGTCATGGAGGTGGCCAGGTAAGCCAAACCTGCACCACCTGTCACGAGTATCATCAGGAACCCGGTTTCAAGAAAACCATGATGCGACAAGTTGCAGACAAAAAGTAATGTAGCGATGAAAGGCGAAAGTAAAATTATGCATTTGAACGACATTAGTAAAATCTCACGAAATTATATAGCCATAGTCGCGGCTGCTTTGGTTTTCGTATTTGCGTCAAGTGCCTGGTATGAGGCTTCCGCTGAGGAGGCAAAGAAAGACCCACACGTCGATATCTTTTCAGAAGATAACTATCCTAGCGCATCTCAATGTGCAGTATGCCACCAAAAAATTTATAGGGAGTGGGCATCTTCAAATCACGCTTATGCCTCAATCTCTCCTATGTTTCATAAATTTGAACAGGCAATTTATGACCTGACACAGGGAACCATAGGAAGCTTTTGCGTACGGTGCCATCAGCAAGTGGGTACGCAGCGGAATGAACCTAGAGAGGCGCCCCTTTGGGAACGCAGCCAGGTTGCCAGGGAAGGCATCACCTGCATTACTTGCCATCGTGTCGATGAAGAGTTCTTCAAAGTTAATGGAGAACGTAATATAATTGCAGGAGATATTCACGCGGCCGTCTATAATTCTAAATCAGGCAGTGTTTTTGAAGATATTCTCAAACGCAAAGATGAGTTGAAAATTGCAACTGACGACACAGAACGTGGCGCTAAAATCCACGGTGATGTCGTCGAATTTCCTCAAATTTCCAAGTCTGAGTTTTGTGTTTCCTGCCATCAAGTGGCAGTCAACCTGGGTATTAAACTTGAAGTGGTTTGGGATCAATATAGGGCCTCACCCGCCGCCAAGGCCGGCGTCACCTGCCAGGCATGTCACATGGGTAAGGTGCCTGGAGTTAACTCAGGGTATGAAAAAGCTCCTGTAGCTGTCGTTGCGGGCGAAGAAATCAACCCGGACCGGGATCACCACAATCATGCCTTTTATGGTCCCGGATATCCTATAGCCCATCCTGGTATATTTCCTCACAACCCGGATGCCGAAAACTGGTCGATCCGTGAATGGCTGAAGTTTGACTGGAGAGCCGGCTGGGGAACTGAAGAATTTGAAGAAAAAGCAGAACCATTTATTGAAGCTTTTGAAGGTGTAGATGAATTAGTTGAGGGAACAGGTGCTATTGCCGTATTCCGCGGTTTTGAGGCTTTGGACGTTGCTACCAAAACACTATCCAAACGCCTGGCTTACAAGAACCGACTTGAAACGCCTTTAAAAGACGCAGGGGAGGCGCTTGAGGCCATTGGGGAAGCTTTGGAACCTGAGACTGAAACTGCAGAAATGCGGGAAGGTTTGGAAGAACATTTTGAAGCGTTAGGAGAAGCCGTTGATGAACTGGAAGACAAAGAAAAAGCGTCCAATGCGTTAGCGGCCCTAAAGTCTGCGACAAAGGCTTTTAAAGGTACTTGGTCTGGAGATGGTGCAGAGAACGCCCATGAAAAAATTACAGAACTCTTAGCAAAACTCGGGAAAGAAGAGGACGCAGGGGACCGAGAAGATATTTTTGAGGAAATAACAACGGTTAAAGAAGGCCTTCGCAAATTGGCTAGCCAAGGTATTGCTTTTTACGCGAAGGTAGCAGCTTTAAAAACCGTCCTGGATGTCAACTTTCCACCGGACTGGTCAGACCCAGACGACCGTGAAGAGGCACGTGCAGTTGTAGAAGCTAATACAGAAGAGCTCGAATATAAAAAGACAATGCGCGAACAGGTTATGAATAACGGCGGCAAGATTGACGGCCCCTTCTTCGACAATGACCCTAAAGTAGGTGAAGCATTATCTCTAAAATATGTGGTCACCAACATAAATAATGGCCACAATCTCCCGTCTGGATCCCTCGGCGCACAGCCGGAAATCTGGATGAATGTCGCGTTAATTGATCCTGATGGAAAAAACGTTTGGGAGTCCGGTTACGTTGACAGTTACGGGGACTTCGCAGACGTGCATTCCATTGGGCTTGCAAAAGGTGAGGTCGAGTTTGACGATCAACTTTTCAATCTTCAGTCAAAGTTTCTGACAACAAATATCAAGGGCACTGACCGGGAGATGTATCTGCCGGTTAACTTTGATGTTGATCAACGACCATTTTTAAGAGCTGCGCCCCAACCCACGACCGTCATCAACCACCCACCCGGTGCTCGAATGGAAGCCCGTTCAATTCCGCCTTTGGGTAGTAAGGATGCAAAGTATAAAATTCCCGCGAAAGCTTTCCAAAAGAAAGGCAAGTATCGGCTGGCTGTAAGAATGAGAAGCCGTGCCGAACCTATTTATTTCATGAAATTCGTTGGAGCCACGGAAGAGATGATCCAGACGATGAATGAGTGGATGGTCGATATTCATCCTTACACCGTCGAGTTTGAGGTAAAGTAGTGAATCCCAGGAATTATATTAGACAAGACCGACAATTGTTTTTGTCTTTTGGCGTGTGTATTTTATTTGCCCTCACACTGGTGATGCCTGCCTATGCGGCGGAAAAACCATCTGAAATGTCTCCTCAAGCAAAGCCCGTTGAGCATGACCCAAAAGTTTTCAGCCCAGACCCAAGTTATGAGGAAAAAAAGTATGACGCCCCGGGCCAAATCGACATCTATGGGGGAAAATCTCGCTTCGATGAAGTCCGTCCAATCCTAGAACTCGGTCGCCCCATATATCTTGAAGGTCCATTTGAGAAGGGCATAAATATATTGGGTCGAAAAAACGCGATTTACCCGGGATTCCACGTTAGCGGGGACTGGCGCACTGCGGTTGGCTACAATGAAAATGGTGCTGTTGAAACTGGCCTTGTTGCGACACGTCTTAATTTAGATCTTGATCTAAAGCTGACTGGAACTGAACGTATTCACGCTACAATGACACCATTAAACCAAGGCGGGAATTTCACACAAAAAGAATTTTTTGGCGATGACCGTGATAACGACTTCGAGCTTAGAAAGAATCTGAATTTAGATGCACTGTTTTTTGAAGGAGACGTCGGAACGATCGCCCAGGGTCTTAGTGATAGCTACAATCTCATAGACCTCCCTTTCTCGTTTGGATTGATGCCACTATTATTCCAAAACGGAGTATGGTTTGAAGATGCTTTTATTGGTGGGGCATTTGCTATTCCAGCAATAAGTAGCCGTGAACTTGCTATATCCAATATGGATATTACTGTTTTTGGCGGTTTCGACAAAGTGACGACACCAGCCATTCTGGACGATGCCGGCGCCCTCGCTGATCATAGTCTATCAATTTATGGTGCCACCACATATATTGAGGCCAACGAAGGTTACTGGGAAGCCGGAATTGGACGACTAGACGGTGAAGACGACTTTGATGAATTGAGTTATAACAGTGCAACCCTGGCGTTTACTAAGCGGTATGGTCGGAGGCTATCAAATAGTTTGCGTACCATTTATACATTCGGCCAGGATCGCAATAACGCCCAACAAACTGCCGATGGATGGATGTTTATTGCGGAAAACTCACTGGTCACTTCACTACCTTCCACACTTGTTCCCTATGCAAATTTTTGGCTTGGTCTTGACCGCCCTCAGCCGTTAGCTGACGGCACTGGTCTCCTTAAAAATACCGGCATTACCTTTGAGACGAATGCCCTTACCGGTCTTCCTAAACTAGATGATACGGGCCACGATACTTGGGGTGGTGCTATTGGGATAGAATATCTGTTTAACCTTGACCAACAGGTCGTTTTCGAAGTGTCAGCCCTTCAGATTATGGGTGACGCCAACGAATTAGGCCGTGCTGCAGTTGACGATCAATACGGTTTGGGATTTCGTTGGCAACTACCGATCAGTAGGTCATGGATCGTACGCGCTGATGCCATGTATGGTGCCCTAAAGGGGGCTGACGATATTGCCGGTGCTTCGGTGGAAATGAGATATAAATTTTAGTGAATTAAGTCGACTTAGGAGACCTAACCAATGGGAGAAATTATCCAGCTTGTTGCCCTCGCGGTCCTTGTGGCAAGTCTTGCCTACGTGCTTTTATTAATTTTTGGAAACTTCAGAATTCAAAATGCAACCCTTGTGTCGGCGGAAGCGGAGAGCCAGTTTTTTCGCACCCAGATCGCCGAGATTATGGATAGGCGCCAGATTATAAAGGCCCAAGACGAAACGTCATGGCAAGGATTTCGCAAGTTCAAGGTCGAGCGCAAATTTCCGGAAGGTGGGGGTATCTGTTCCTTCTACCTGCATCCTCACGACGACCGTCCATTGCCATTTTATGAACCCGGACAGTATCTTACTTTTAAACTGGATATCCCCAATCAAAAAAAACAAACCATTCGTTGTTATTCCCTTTCTGACCAACCTTTATCCGACTATTACCGCGTTTCGATTAAAAAGATACCGCCTCCGAAAGATAACCCCGATGCCCCACCCGGCCTCGGTTCAAGTTTCTTTCATGACAACATTAATGAGGGAGATATCATCGATGTAAAGGCGCCTGCAGGCCAATTTTTCTTGGATGTTACAAAACCTCATCCAGTTGTCCTCATTGGTGGTGGTATTGGCCTGACGCCAGTTCTTTCAATGTTGAAGGAAGTCATAACCCGGGAATGGCGCACTGAAGTTTGGTTTTTTTACGGTGTTAGCAACGGCGGCGAGCATATCATGAAAGACCATCTGAAGGAGCTTGCTGCAAAATTTGATAACATTAAGGTCCGTATCGTTTATTCGCGGCCGAAAGACGAGGATGTTGAAGGTGTTGACTATGACATAAAGGGGCGTGTCGGCGTGGAGATGTTCAAGGAAGTACTGCCGTCAAGTAATTACCATTACTACTTCTGCGGCCCGCCACCCATGATGAATTCGCTCTTCGAAGACTTGCGAGAGTGGAATGTTCCTGAAGACCATATTCATTATGAAGCTTTTGGACCTGCCACGGTCAAGAAAAAGCAAGAAGCCGATGTAAGCTCTGGAGCCGAAGGAGCGGGAGAAAAGAGTGCAGAAGGATTTACAATAAATTTTGCAAAGAGCAACAAAACCGCCGAGTGGACGTCTGCCGCCGGATCAATTCTGGACTTCGCGGAGGAGAATGACGTCGATATCGACTTTGGTTGCCGTGCCGGAAACTGCGGTACATGTGTCACAGCGGTAAAAGATGGGGATGTCGATTACCTTTCCGAGCCCGGCGAGAGGCCCGAAGCAGGGTCGTGCCTAGCCTGCGTTTCGATCCCTAAAGGAAATATCACCATTGATGCTTAACTTAATGGTGAACGCAGCTGTGGAAGAGCGTTTGAATCGATGGGCAAAGCATCTTGATGCTTGCGTTCCGGTTGCTTGAGAGGCTATCGCGCGTCAGCCGGATACCTTTATAGATGAGCTATTGGTTAAATATCGCTACGGCGCGTGTCCAGCCTGCTGATGCCCCTCTAATTTTAACCGGAAAGCATGCTATTTCAAAGCCGTCTCCCGGAAGGGCCTCCAGGTTGTGGAGTTTCTCAAGATGGCAGTATCCAATCTCCCGGCCTGCCTTATGCCCTTCCCAAATAAGGGAGGCGTCTTTGGTCTCGGCGTATTTTCCCTTAGTATGAATGAAGGGCGCGTCCCAACTCCAGGCGTCGATCCCCGTTACCCGGACACCACGCTCCAACAGGTAAAGCGTAGCTTCCCGCCCCATACCGGCAGCCACTTGAAACATAATGGTCGCTGCCATACGCTCCCCCAGCTGCCGTATTGACCACAACGATATCAAGAGGCTGTAAGTCGTGCCCAATCCGTTTGAGTTCAGCCTCGACATCGTCGGCATTGACGACATAGCCGTCCTGACGTTCCCGAAAGTCAAGTTTTACGCCTGGGTGAAAACACCACTCTAGAGGCACCTCATCAATCGTTATCGCTCGCTCACCCTTATTCATGGTTGAATGAAAATGGTATGGGGCATCCAAGTGAGTACCATTATGGGTCATTAGCTTAATCCACTCTATCGCCCACCCTTCACCATCCGGAAGGTCATCTTTTTCCAGCCCAGGGAAGAATTCCATGACATCTGTCGCCGTATCTTCATGGTTGAGATAGTCTATATGCGGTTCATATCCGGGTGGATCTGATATCACATCATTTTCGAGGTGCATCGATATATCGACAAATTGGCGGGGCATAATTTATGTTTCCTCTTGTATATAAAAAAATACTTATTTTATTGCTTGAGGATTGATAGGCGAACCTGTACCCCGCGTGATCACGAGAGGTGGTGCGCATAGAAAAAATTCGTAAACCCCATCTTTAGCGCAATCATCGACCAATTCACGCAAGTACCAAATTTCTCCGTGAACTATGCCAATGCAAGGAATTGTAACCCAGTGCCAAGGCTGATTGGTTCCATCCACAGTTTCGTTCGGTCTTACCTCAATACCCCACGTATCAGAGCAAATTCCGGCAATTTGATTTTCGTAAATCCAGTCGACCGTCTCAAAGGCTAGTCCCGGGGCATTACCACCGGCGTAACCTCCCCATTCACGTCGATCGAGACAATCGGCCATCTGCCCCGTATTGATAACAACAAAATCACCTCTACGAACCTCAACACCCTGGGCCTTGGCTGTGCGCTCCAGATCATTAATCGTAATGCCATAGCCGTCTGCTAGTCGAGGCTTCTTTTTATGGCGAGCAACATCAAGCAAAACACCACGTCCCACCATCTTGTCGGCAAAATGTTCAATTCCATTTTTATGTGCACCACGTGCATCAACTAGTATAGCTGGATAGCCATTCCACATCTTGTCCTTGTAAAAAACATGTGAGAGAGCATCCCATTGGCTGGCGGCTTGGGTAGGCAAATTTATAAAGTCATCCGCATAGCGCATCCCTACCAATTCTTCCTGGATGCCCTGAACGGCGTCAGTACCCGTTGCCATCATATGATGCATTGGGTTCCAGCGACCACCGAAAAGACCGTTCTGTGGACCGTCTTCATCCAGGTTAAGACCCAAACGAAAAACCTTACCACGTTTAATGAGTTGGGATGCATCAACAATGTCTCTAGGTGTGATGTAATTAAGAACTCCGAGTTGGTCATTCTTACCCCATTTACCCCAGTTGGATAATTGTTCACATTTTCTCAGGACATCTCTTTTAGTGAGCCCTTTCTTTTTTCTAACAACACTTTTTTTGTCTGGGTTTTTCTTCGGAGTTGTCCGTTTTGCCATTGTCTCGCCTCCCGGGTATGACAGTAATAATGATTCGAGTGACACCAGTCTAATTGTCGGCCATTTTACTGTCGAGGATTAATGGTGACCATTTGGGTACTTGTTTGGTACGCATGCCGGTTCTAAACTCTTAATTATCGTATTTTTCTAATTTTTTAGCCTTTCATTAACAGAAACGATAAGCACATTTATGTTGGAGTGTCATGCCTGATTGGATTGACCGCCCCCTTTTCGAGATCGCACAAGCGCTGAGAAAAGGGACACTAACAGCGCGCAATCTGACTGAAGAAGGGATCGCCCGGCACGATAAGTGGGACGTAAAATTGGGAGCCTACAAAACCTGGGACGCAGAGTATGCGCGGCGCCAGGCAGATGCCTCCGATGCCGCCTTTAAGGCAAATAAAGATTTAGGTCTGGCTCAGGGGATACTGTTTTCAGTCAAAGATATTTATGGTGCAGAGGGGTTCCCAATATATGCAGGCTCTCCCAAACGACTACCCCCTGAGTGGGAGAAGAATGGACCAGTCCTGAATAAGGTCCGGCAGCAGTTGGCCGTAATCCCCGGTAAAACTCACACAGTGGAGTTCGCCTTTGGTGGTCTAGGATCAAATCCCCATTGGGATGTCCCTCGTAATCCTTGGGATGCTCAAAGTCACCGGGCACCAGGAGGTTCTAGCAGTGGTGCCGGTGTTAGCCTTTGGGAAGGTTCCGCCTCAATCGCCTTTGGAACTGATACCGGTGGATCAGTTCGTGTACCAGCTTCAATGACAGGAAATGTCGGATTGAAAACTACAAAGGGGCGGTGGTCAACGGACCTTATTACAATTTTAAGCACAAGTTTCGATACACCGGGTATTTTAGCAAAGTCGGTATCTGATATCTCCTTTGGGTTCAATGCCATTGACCCTGTAACTAAGGCGTCCGTTTCATCTGCCATAGAAACACGAGATGTGAGCGGAATTAAATTAGGAATAACGAAAGATTACTTTTGGGATAGATGCGCCGACGACGTGGGGGAAACTGTTGAGAACGCAATAGCAGAGTTGAAGAATGCCGGAGCCAGAACCTCCACCATCAAGATACCCGAGGCCGGAACTTCGGTGCAGGTTTGGGGAGAAGGCGCAATTGTCGCGTCTGAAGGGTATTCGTTCCTTCAAACCCGTTTGCCAGATTGGATAGACAGTTTAGATCCAAACGTACTTTCACGCATGGAAGTCGCCAAGGAAGCAAAAACCCTGGATTATTTTTCCGCTCTTTTTAAGATTTCTAAACTTTCTCAATCTGTCCATGCCAAGTTGGAAACCGTAGATGCCCTAGCTGTACCTACTGTTCCCATCACCCCACCGAAGATTGAAGACCTAGTCGACGCAGAAGCCTATAAAAAGAACAATCTCTTAGCGCTTAGTAACACCATGCCCGGAAATGTGCTGGGCGCATGTGCAATCACTATTCCTGCGGGACTTGATAAGTCTGGAATGCCGGTAGGTTTGCAACTCATCGCCCTTCCAAATCGAGAGGAAGAACTCATATCTCTAGCTCTCGGCATTGAAAGAATACTCGGTACGCCACGAGATAGACTGGGGACCCCTCCGCTAGGTGGACGACTTTAAAAATATATAAGGGATTATTTAAATGAAAGTTACAGCAAATAATGTTTCCTTGAACTACGAGGTGGATGGCCCTGAAGGCGCACCGTGGATGACCTTCAGTAATTCGCTAGCTGCTGACCTCACAATGTGGGACCCTCAGGTTAGCCACTTCAAGGACAAATACCGTATTCTCCGATACGACACCCGGGGTCACGGAAAAAGTGAGCCAATATCAGGAGCTTATACTCTAGATATGTTAGCCAATGACGTCCTTGAGTTGTGGAATGCTCTGGGAATCAATAAATCCCATTTTATTGGGCTCTCACTGGGTGGGATGACAGCCCAGAGCCTCGCACTTCAATATCCAGAACGAATGCATAGTATTGCCATTTGTGACTCGCGGGCTGATTGCCCTGAGGGATATAGATCCAATTGGCATCAACGGATCCCGGAAGTCGAAAAAAATGGTATGGAACCACTCGTTGAACCCACACTTCAACGTTGGTTTACTGATGGCTGCCGCAATGCAGAACCCGATATGATGGATAGGGTACGCGCTATGATCAGGTCCACGAGTAGTTTTGGTTATATCGGCTGCGCCCAGGCAATCCTCGGGCTTGACTACTTGTCCAGGCTTAAGGCGGTTACCTTACCGGCAATTTTTATAGTAGGCGCTCAAGATGGTGGAACGCCGCCGGAAGCTGCTCAAGCCATGCACAAAGAAGTTGCTGGTTCCCAATATGTGGAAATTGATCCTGCAGCCCACGTTTCCAACATGGAAAACCCAGTAGCATTCAATAAGACGTTAGATGACTTTTTGTCGGGATTAAATAAATAACCAAACATTGGAGTGACAAAGATGAGTTTAAAGGTTGGTATCATCGGTCTTGGAATTATGGGAGGTTCTTTCGCACGTAACCTCCTGGCCGATCGTCAGTCCGTTATCGGCTATGATATACTTGAAGAAAACATTAAGGTATTAGTAGAACGAGGGGCAACGGCAGGAACTTCTCCTAGGGATGTTGCCAACCAATCTGATGTGGTCATTACTTCGCTCCCCAGTATTAAAGCATTCCACACCGTTATGACCGGTGAAGATGGATTATCTGGAGCAGAAAAAGAAGGACTAATTGTTGTCGAATGTTCAACCTTACCCATCTCGGATAAACAAGCAGCTTATATCGCTTTAGAGAAAGTTGGCACCGTTTTACTTGATTGCCCGATTAGTGGTACCGGAGCTCAGGCCACAAATAAAGATCTCTCCGTCTATGGAAGCGGTGATGAAGATGCATACAATACCTGCAAGCCGGTCTTTCAAGGTTTCGCACGCCATGCTTTTTACGTGGGCGAATTTGGAAACGGTAGCAAAATGAAATTTGTCGCTAACCATTTGGTTCACATCCATAATGTCGCATCGGCAGAGGCAATGGTTCTGGGAATGAAAGCGGGGCTCGATCCCGAAACCATTTTCAATGTTATCAAAGAAGGTGCTGGTAATTCCCGCATCTTTGAACTTCGCGGCCCGATGATGGTAAAAAATGACTATACAGAAGCCACTATGAAAATGGAGGTGTGGCTAAAAGATATGACAACCATCGGTGAGTTTGCATCTGAACTGAATTGCCCGACGCCGTTATTCACAGCGGGTAGGGACGTTTATCTATCAGGACTAGCACAGGGAATGCACAGCCTCGACACGGCTTCCGTTTGCAAGGTTTTGGAAGACTATGCAGGCCTAGAACGACTTAATAATGACGGTTAAGAGGATAGTATGGAAACACCTAGAGAACGCCTCCCCTACTCACCAATCGTTGACCGACCGAAGCTTGAACTACCGGGTGGTGCACGTATGGTCGTCTGGACCATTATGAACGTGGAACACTGGGGGTCCGATAAAGCTCAACCCCGAACCATACTCCCTCCTCCAATGGGCCAACCGCTGCTGCCAGATGTCCCAAACTGGTCATGGCATGAATACGGAAACCGTGTTGGTTTCTGGCGGCTCCGTGATATGTTTAATGACTACGGCGTCACACCAACCCTCGCTATGAATGGCAAAATTATCGAGTCATACCGTCAAATCGTAGATGTCGCTTTGGAAGAGGGGTGGGAGTTCATGGGGCACGGCTATATCCAGGGCCCCATGCATAAGCTGGAGGATCAACGCGATCACATACGAGCGACTGTAGAAACCATCAGAGATTTTACTGGAAAGTCCCCCCGTGGCTGGGAGAGCCCCGGCCTCACGGAAACTATGGAAACGCTGGATATACTGGCGGAAGAAGGGATCGAATATGTGGCTGACTGGCCGCTAGATGATCAACCTGTCGAACTTAAAGTCAAAACGGGGAAGATGTATTCAGTTCCCTATCCGGTAGAAACCAACGACATCACCATGATGGCCCTACACCATCATTCTTCCCAGGAATTTGCAACAAAGTGTATAGACCATTTTGACCGTCTTTACGAAGAATCGAGAGACATCACCCGTATTATGGGGATCAGTATGCACACATATATTTCCGGTGTACCTCACCGTTCAAAATATGTGGAACAGGTATACCAACACATAACATCAAAACCTGACGTTCTGATATGGACCGGCGAACAGATACTCGACTGGTACAAAGGCCAGTTGAAGGAGACGTAGCACCCACATCAAAGGAGAAGCAGAAATGCCGTTAGAACGCATCAATCCAGAGGGCATGTATAAACCGAATAAAAACATTTATAGCCAGGTAGTTAAGTCTACGGGAGCAACAACGGTTCACATTGCTGGCACGGTGCCGTTTGATGAAGATGCCAATGTGGTTGGCATTGACGACATGAAAATGCAGGTTTTAAAAATCCTGGATAATATTCGTATTTCACTCGCAGCCGCTGGCGCATTACCGTCTGATGTAGTCCGTATCAACGTCTATGCTCTCAACGTCGATGATTATGTAACTAACGGCGCCCCGGAAGTCATCGCATTCTTCGGTGACAATAAACCCACATCCACGACAGTCCAGGTT
>PTLH01000048.1 GCA_002938035.1 Alphaproteobacteria bacterium MarineAlpha3_Bin6 | reverse complement strand
ACATCTTTGATCTTTGTATAGGGTTTAATCCAGTCGATGCGTTTGCCGTGTTCTCTCCAGAATGCTTCTGGTTCTTCCAAGGAACTCTCATACCACTTGAGATATTTGTCGTTATCAAGCCAAGCTGTTTTAGCGATATCGTCGGAAACAGGAAATAAATAATCTTCGGACATAGCAGAATTCAAACCTCCACAATCTCATTATTAAACGCCAAATTAACCATGAGAAATAGCTCAATACTCTAAATTATTCCTCCTATACTTCCTGATACAAGAACTGAAAACAAGTCCCAACGGTCCGTTCAGTTCATATTAAAGGATTAAAACGTCTCCGTTTTTTATAGTCACTGGAACCGCCTCCAAAGAAGAAGATCGGCAAGGCCCGGAAATACAGTATCCGTCTTCAATCTTGAATAAAGCGCCGTGAGTTGAACAAATAATATATTTTCTTTCTCTACTTAAAAACTTGCCTTCGTTGAGATCTAATGGTGCCCCGGTATGGGGACAAGAATTCAAATAGACAGTTACCCGTTCGCCATTTCGCACGGCTAAAACCATGTTCGTTTTGCCGTCAAACTCCGCAGTGAAAGCCGCGCTGTTACCATCTTCGATGTCGCTAAGGTTACAGAGTTTATGATCGCTCAATTTTGTTCACTCACGACTATTATTATAAGACATAAATGGGCTCTAGTTTTATTTTCATAAAATTCTTCCGGGAAACAATATCTGTTTATTGCTATGGCTTCTTGTCCCGGATTGATACAGATCAGGGTCCACATACTTTAAATTAAAGCACACGATGTTTCTACATCTGCCATTCGACAAATGATCTTCCAATGTTTATCTGGTACGGGCAGAATGGAAAGTCTCGATTGACGTAAAAGCTGAAAATCGGCAAGTGTCTTATTAGCTTTTATATCTGCGAGGCTTACGGGTTTCTTGACCGGAAATAATGCCTTAAAATCTACCATACCAAATTTACCGCTTGGATCAGTGTGATCTGGGTAGTGTTCCTTAACTACTTGCAGTATGCCCACAATGCTTTTTTCTGTAACTGAGTGGTAGAAAAACGCCAAGTCACCGCCCTTCATCGCTTTCATATTATTATTTGCCTGATGGTTGCGAACTCCATCCCACTCAGCCACCCTCACCTTAAAATGGTCACTCCAGGACCACGCAGAGGGTTCTGATTTTACCAACCAATAAGCCATTAACATCTCCTACTTATCTATCAACTACGCTAAGTGCTCCATAAAATGGAAAACCCATAAGGAGAGTTGTTGATCGCGTTTTTTGAGTAGTCAAAATTACTTCTCCCACATATTTAATTTTGTTTCCTCTTTTAATGGCCGCGATAACAGCTCTGAGATAGATGTATCGATGTCACCCGCATTGTTAATTACATCATTCACAGCATCACAAATGGGAACTTCAATACCAAGCTCCCTAGCCAACCCGGTTACTGAAGAAGCTGAATAGACCCCCTCCGCAACAGATTTTCTCTCATCTAATATTTTATCTAGCGCTTTGCCTCGCCCGAGAGCCACGCCAAGTGAAAAATTTCTAGATTTCATAGAATAACATGTAAGAGTTAGATCCCCGAGACCAGAGAGACCAGAAAGGGTCTCTGGCCGAGCTCCCTTCGCTACCCCTAGACGGATCATTTCAGCTAACCCCCGTGTTACAAGTGCAGAACGGGCATTTTCGCCAAGGCCGCGGCCTTCAACAATGCCACATGCTATTGCAATTACGTTCTTTACAGCGCCACCAATTTGGGCCCCCACCACATCCCCAGACCGATAGATTCTGAAATGACGGGAATTCATATATTCCATGAGAATTTTCCCGAGCGCTTCGTCATTGCACGCGAGTGCAACCGCTGTGGGCAGGTCTCTAGCCACTTCTATAGCGAAAGTTGGGCCTGATAAGACAGCCATGGGTTTCCGAGGTAGAGTTGCGGCAACTACTTCACTCATTAAGGCATAACTGTTTTGTTCTATGCCCTTTGTGCAAATAATTGCCGGCACATCATCTGACCAACCCGGCGCTGCTTTTTCGCAAACGGCTCGAAGATGTTGTGCTGGTGTAACAAGTAGCACAGCGTCAGCATTCGTAGCCTCATCTAATTTGGTAGTGGAGTAAATTTTAGGATCTAGCAATACACCTGGCAAAAACGGTCCATTAATATGGTCAACGTTTATGCTATCAACGGTCTCAGCTTCATGTGCCTGTAACACGATGTCGTTTCCAGCCCGCTGGAGAACACTCGCTAAAGAAGTCCCCCACGCTCCGGCGCCAATGATACCTATCCTACTCATCAAAAATCTCAGACTCTATTTAACATTTCATTTATAATTCCAATTAGGCGTTTTTCTAGGTCTAAACCCCACATCACGGTCCCTTGATTTTTAAACTTTTTGTCCTGCACCAGATACTGATGAAGAACCAGGATCTAGAGGCCATCGTGGTCGTGGAGCAAAATCCAGATCATCGGTTAAGCCCATTTTAAGCCTCTCTAGACCAGCCCAAGCAATCATGGCGCCGTTGTCGGTACACAATACTGGTGGCGGTGCTACCAACGACATTCCTCTCTCAATTGCAACAGCCTCAAGAACGTTGCGGAGTCTCTCATTTGAAGCGACCCCACCAGCAATCACAAGGGATTTTCCATCATTGTGACGATGCAGGAAGACATCAAGCGCTTTGCGGCAGCGGTCAGCGACCGTAACGACAACCGAAGTTTGAAACGAGGCGCATAGATCAGAAATATCCTCACTCGAATGTTGACCCGCCTTAATCTTAAGAAACTGCTCCCTTACGGCGGTTTTCAAACCAGAAAATGAAAAATTGCAGTTTGGACGACCAAACATTGGTCGAGGCAGTTTAAAACGGTGGGGATCGCCCGTTTTTGCTACTTTCTCTATCTCAGGACCACCAGGATAACCTATTCCTAATAACTTAGCAGATTTGTCGAAAGCCTCGCCAACTGCATCGTCAACCGTCGTACCAAGGAGTTCGTAATTTCCTACACCCTCAACAATCAATAATTGTGTGTGCCCCCCCGAAACCAGCAGAAGAAGATACGGAAAATTAATGTTGTCTGTAAGACGCGCTGTCAAGGCGTGTCCCTCTAAGTGATTAACCGCCAAAAAGGGTGTGTCGTAAACCATTGCTACTGTTTTGGCGCACATCACTCCAACTATTAGTCCACCTATAAGACCAGGACCACCCGTTACAGCTATTCCATCCAGTTGATGATATGATAGCCCCGCGCTCTTTAATGCCTGATCCATCAAATAATCAATATGCAAAAGATGACTACGGGCGGCGATTTCAGGCACAACTCCGCCAAATGGACGATGTACCTCATGTTGGGATAATATTACGTTTGATAAAATACGCTTCTTGGGGACATCTGCATCACAGACAACAGCAACCGCCGTTTCATCACAACTTGTCTCAATACCTAACACGATCATATTATTTGACAACCTTCGTTTCTTTATCCGTTAACCAAAACACGGTATAGGAAGCTTGTATAAAACCATATCTTTTTTTCTCGACAAAACTATTATCTGCGCACCTTAAGAAATACGGAAAAACTAATGATCATGGCAAACAATAAACTTCGGATCGGGACAAGGGGTAGTCCCCTAGCCTTAACACAGGCTAATCTTGTTATTGACGCGCTAAAACATGTCCACCCGAACCTCAAGGAAAAAAGTGCGATCGAAATGATCGTGATCAAAACTACAGGCGATCGTATACAATCCACCCTACTTTCCGAGGTAGGTGGCAAGGGATTGTTCACAAAAGAAATTGACGAAGCTATGTTGAATGATCGGATTGATATTGGCATTCATTCCATGAAAGACATGCCTACAATCTTACCAGATGGCATTGTTTTCCACACAATTTTGGCTCGTGAAGATGCTCGAGACGCTTTTATTTCTGATAAAGCTACTAGTATAGAGGACCTTGCTCAGGGAAGCAGTGTTGGGACAGCGTCACTACGACGCAAATCTCAACTTTTATCCTATCGCCCAGATCTCACTGTCCTTCCAATACGCGGTAATGTAGATACCCGGCTACAAAAAATAAAAGAAGGAATAATAGATGCTACATTATTGGCCTACGCGGGGCTAAAACGGTTAGGAAAAGATAGGGAAATAAAACAGTTAATTGACACAAAAGTAATACTGCCAGCTGTAGGACAGGGTGCCCTTGCGGCAACTTGCCGGGGAGACGATGCCTATGCCAACACCGTTTTAGCTCTCCTATCGGAACCAACAACAACAGCGGCTATAGTCGCAGAAAGAGCAATGCTCGCAGTTCTTGACGGTTCATGTCATACTCCTATCGGAGGTCTTGCCCAACCAGATGGTCAGGGACATCTTGAATTGCGGGGGTTGGTAGCGCTCCCTAACGGAGCGAAAACAGCTGAAGTTACTATGACTGCTCCAATCACCAAAGCTGAGGACCTTGGAAAATCGGTTGGAGAAAATTTACTGATCAAGGCTGGGCCTGATATTCTTAATTTTTTAGAAGTAGGAAAACCGCTTTTTGTACGGCCACACCCTGAGGCTGAATAAGAAAGGCAATGCAATGCGTGTCCTCGTAACCCGGCCTGGTAAAGACGGCCAAGACCTCGTAAAAATCCTTGGGGACCTTGGCATAGACTCTATGCTGGAACCATTACTAACGATCCGCAGTCTAAACACTAGTAGCCTAAATACAGAAGGCGTCCAAGCTTACCTCTCGACGAGTGCAAATGGCATTAACGCGCTTATAAACGCAAACCCTGACTACAATATCCCTCTATTCGCGGTTGGAGACGCTACCGCCGTCACCGCCCGCCTGGGAGGGTTTAAAACCGTTCATAGTGCTTCTGGCGATGTATCAGCATTGGCTAATTTAGTTGCCGATATATTAGAACCATCCGGTGGCTCACTTATCCACGCCACGAGTTCCTCAAATACTGGCGACCTTAAGAAAAAATTAGAAAAAAATGGATTTAAATACCGCAAGGAAATCGTTTACGAAACAGAAGCTGCAAAATCACTGTCCCCCGAAGCAGTTGCTGCATTAAAGGCCGGCAGTATTGACGCCATTTTATTATATTCCCCCCAAACGGCAGAGATTTTAATTCAGCTACTTCGCAAATTCCGTTTGGTACGATCTTGCAAAAACACACTTGCTGTATGTTTAAGCCAGGCTATAGCGGCAAAAGTTGAGGCTATTTCATGGGAAGAGATTCGTGTTGCTAAATCACCCACTCAAGACGCTTTGTTGAGCTGCTTAAAAAGCTATTTTGATATCAAAAACACAACCAAAGATAAAAATGAAGGATCATTAAACAATCCCGAAATGATAGATGACACGCCAAGAGACACTGTTACTAAGCCTATCCAAGGACGCGGTGGCGGTACATTTAGAACTGTTTTTTATACACTCCTGGTCGTTGCAATTTTAATCGGAGGCGGGAGCGCAAGTACAAATATTTGGTTACCAAAAGCGAAAGAATTACTCTCCTTTCTCGGTTTAGAGGATGGCAACAAAATAAAATACAGCTTTCTCGCTGGGAGGCTAAAGAAGCTCGAAACTGAATCTGTCATTAATATTCCTCGTATGGAAGAACTTGAAGCAGAAAGGCGACGTCTACAGACCCAACTAGACACTACGCTTGCCAGGGTCGATGCTTTAGAAAAATCTATAAATGTAACCAAAAAAATGATTTCTGCCGTCGACCCCGGCACGGGACCTTCAGCGGCTAAAAAAACTCTTAAAAACCTGGTTGAAAGATTAAATCGCTTGGAATCAGACAGATCTTCTGAAGTTTCCAAAAACGAACAACAGATTGACCAGTTGGCTATACAGCTAGACAAACTTAAAAAGAATGTGCCGTATCTCGGCAATAGAGACTTGAACGATCACGCTGGTTCTTTTCTTATTGCCATCGGGCAGCTCCGCTCTGCCATACGGTCGGGAAGTTCTTTTTCTAGCGAAATATCTTCGTTGAGTGCCTTTGGCTCAAACGCCAAGGATATTCTAGATGCCTATTTAGATCTAAAAAATTATGCAGACCTCGGTATCCCTAATCCAATTCAACTACAAGAAGCTTTCTCAGGTATTGCAGGTAAAATTGTTCAATCTGACAGGTTACCTGAGAGAAACAACCTGATGGACCGCACAATTACCCGGCTTTCTAAATCGCTAAAATGGAGACGCACAGACATGTTCGAAGGGAACAGTGTAGAGGCCATTGTTGCCAGAACAGAAAGAGCTTTGAAGAACAACAATATTGAAAAAGCTGCGAGAGAACTTGAGGTGCTTCCTAAGAACTTAAGCCCGTTGGCTCAGCCATGGCTCCTGAAAGCAAGGGCTAATGTTGCCGCCAATAAAATGCTGGCCGATCTCCAGGCTAAAGCTATCTCCATGCTGATTGCAAAAGAGTAACGTTCAATGTTACGAACCGTTTGGTTCATTATTTTATTAGCCCTAGTCAGTCTCGGGGCCGCTTTGATTGCCGACACTCCCGGCACGGTATCACTCCGGTGGCTAGGTTATCAAATTGAAGCATCTATTGGCATCCTGTTTTCAGGGGCAATCATCAGCTCTCTAATTCTGGCGACCACGTTTAGTATATTGTCTTTCATCCGACGTGCACCAAAACGTGCTCGCAATGCAAGACGGGATTGGAGGCGAGGGCGCGGATATAAGGCTCTTACTCAAGGAATGTTGGCGGTAGCTGCTGGTGACGTAGCGGAAGCAAAACGCCTTTCAAAAAAAGCGGAAATCCTTCTTGCGGAGCCAAACCTGACAATGCTTCTGTCGGCTCAATCAGCACAGTTATCAGGCGACGAAAAAGCCGCGGGCAAGTTCTTCGAAGCCATGACAGAGAAATCCGAAACCAAGTATTTGGGCCTTAGCGGCCAACTCAAGCAGGCTATTCAAGAAGGCAATCAAAATATGGCTCTTGAACTTGCCGAGAAGGCAAGTCACCTAAATCCAAAAACTGACACTGTAACTGCGACGCTTTTTGACCTACAAATCAAAAACAGTGATTGGGAAAAAGCCGAGGAAACAGTCAAAAAATTAATCAAGCAAAAAACTATCGATGGTCATACCGGCCGTCGTCATCGAGCAATACTTCTTTACCAACGAAGCCTTGAAGATGAATTCGATGGGAAGTTAGGGGAAGCCCTACAACAGGCCCAGAAAGCCATCAATCTGGCACCGGATTTTGTTCCTGCAGCAGTCCGGACTGCCCGCCTCCTTGAAGGTGCTGGTAAACGACGTAAGGCAGCCGCTATCTTAGAAGAATCTTGGGTTTCCAACCCTCATCCCCACCTTGCCGAAGTTATGAACGATCTTGCGCCAGGAGCAGGACCCCAAGAAAAAATGAGAACCTTGGAGAATTTGGCAAAATACAACAAGGACCACGAAGAAAGCCACATAGCAATTGCTAAATCAGCCCTTGCTGCCTCAATGTGGCAGGAAGCCAGGGAACATCTAGAAGCAGTTTCAGGGACAAACCCGTCCGCGCGAATTTGTCGCTATATGGCAGAGTTAGTAGAAGCAGAAAACGGAGACGTTGAAGGATCGAGAGTGTGGCTTCGCCGAGCTTCTATGTCAGAACCTGACCGAGCCTGGGTTTGTGACGATTGTGGCAACACCGTAGCCGAATGGGAGCCAGTATGCGGGCAATGTGAAAAATTTGATGGTCTACTTTGGAAAGCTCCGGCTCGAGTTACACGTATCGACAAGAATGAACGTGGTGACGATGACACTCTGACCCTTGAATCTGTCACACACAGGGTTACCAACAACAAAATTTTAAGTTCTAAAAATTAAATACTTGTCGAGTAGTTCTTATGACATCCAATCATCATTCTGGTTTTGACCGTTCCCTCGGTGAGGCTTTAGACCTACACAATAACGGGCAAATAGATGAGGCTATTTTGCGCTATCGAAATTTATTAGAAACGACACCTGATAATCCTGATCTTTGGAACCTACTTGGTGTAGCCGCCCATCAAAAAAGTAATAATGCTCTAGCCGAGAATTTGATCAGTACGGCAATATCTTTAAATGAAAACATCGCGCACTTTCATAATAATTTAGGAATGGTGTATAGGGGTTTAAATCGGGATGAAGACGCTGATCAGGCTTTTCGCCGCGCCATTAAACTTGACCCTAAACACTCCAACGCCCTCAGCAATCTTGCGGCCCTATTGAGGCAAACCGGGGAATTTGCCGCAGCTCTTGATTACGCGCGCCAAGCGGTGAGCGCGAACCCAGAAAGCGCAGAAGCGCTCGTTAATTTAGGCAACGCCGAGAAGGACAGCGGTTATTTGGAAAGTGCCGTCGCAACTTATCGCCGTGCTATTTCCGCTCAACACGACTTTGCTCTAGCTCATTGGAATTTAGCCCTATCTTTGCTGAGCTTGGGAGATATAGCCGCGGGTTTTGAAGAAATGGCCTGGCGCTGGAAATGGGATAAATTCCCTGGTGTCCGGAGAAATCTTCCCCAACCAAACTGGAACGGCGAGGATCTCAAGGGAAAGAAAGTATTTCTTCACCCTGAACAGGGTTTAGGCGACACCATTCACTTCATGCGTTACGCACCTATAGTAAAACAACTCGCAGATTACGTTTATTTGGAGTTACCACAGGCAATTGTTCCTTTGGCTCAAAAACAAGTTTTGGCTGACGAAATTATCAATCAAGGAGACACGCTTCCCGATTTTGATTTTCATGCACCCTTCATGGATCTCCCTAGGATCCTTGGAACCACACTGGAGACTATACCAGAAGACGGACCATATTTACTGGTAGATCCAAAATTACGACAGAACTGGCGTAACTGGAAACAACGGTATTCCGGAACACAAATCGGCCTCAACTGGAACGGAAACCCAGCTAACCCCGCAGAGAGATTTAGAAAAATTCCACCGGAAGACCTTACACCCCTCTCAGATTTAGCCGGAATAAACTGGTTTAACCTTCAAAAAGATGAAGGGACCAACGTATCGAACGACCTCTCTGATAAATTTAACCTGATAGATACCGGGCCCTCACCATTGCAAGAAACTGCTGCCCTTATTATGGAACTAGATCTGGTCATCACCACAGACACCGCGGTCGCTCACCTGGCCGGCGCATTGGGCAAGCCAGTTTGGATTCTATTACACCATGCCCCAGATTGGCGTTGGTTAACATCTGGCGAGACCAACCTATGGTACCCCACCGCCCGACTTTTTCGCCAATCAACTCCCGGCGATTGGCAGGAAGTTATTGAAAATGTCATCCAAGAGTTAAAAGTATTGTGTAATAATTAGTTGTATCTGAACGATTTAGACTTTGTGATGGTTGTTGATGTATCTGGATCTTCAGTTTAGTTATATCCTAGTGCCGCTTTAGCTCAGCTGGTAGAGCATCGCATTCGTAATTGTAAATTGCGTCCCCATTGGGAAACCAATGGGTGAAAACTCATCAAAGTCGGGGAAACCTGTGAAATGGCAATCCCGAGCCAATCCCGAAAGGGAAGGTGTAGAGACTTTACGGTGAGCGTCTAACCCAACTTTGGTTGGTATGATGAAGAGAAAGTCCAGCGCACGAACACCCACACTATAATGTGGGTGGCAACGAAAGTTGTAGTGTGATGAATGCGGGGGTCGGGTGTTCAAATCACCCAAGCGGCACCACTTCTTCTAGAATATTATGCCAAGTATTGACCCCCAAACACCGAAATAAACTTCCCACGTTTTGAGGCTTCAGATGACCCAAGTAGCGGGACCGATTAAGGGACTCCTGGCACTCTCATCAATATGGGGGGCCTCCCCGGCCTATCGGTGACGGGTATATGTCCGCTCTTACTCCGAAAACGGCCATTACTGCTGTTTAGTCTGAACGGTGGCTTTTGACCCGTTCCGGACATTATATTAATAGAATTTAAAAGCCACGATGTGGCAGCTCTCGAAGCATCGGGCAGGTGAGGTTCGGCAGTGGACGACATAAAACAGCTTTTCTTCGGTAATATGTCTGAGAAGGCAGCCAAAATTATGGAAGAGGATATGGAGGCGCTGGGTGCTGTGCGCAAAAGAGAAGTGGATGATGCCCGTTCAAGTGTTATGGACACTGCTAAGTCCCTCTCTGAGTCAGGAGAACTTGTTCTTCCTGGTGGTGGTGAAGATGACGAACTCATGTACTAAATGGTTTAATGGTTTTGATCTAACTGTTTCCAATGAACAGATCGTAGATTATAAGGCTATAAGATCTAAAGACCGAAAAGAAGTCACCTAAAATTTTTTAGTATAAAGTTTGATAAAGGGAGTAATCATGAAAAACCATCTATGGCTGATTTTAGCCTTTATTTTAGTAGTAGGTTTAGCGGGACACAGCCAGGCACAAATAAACTTGTCAGCTGAAACGGCTGGGCCAACCGGTGTACCTGGCAATGTGATGGGACACATGGCCGATGTTCTAGCTGAAAAGAAAATCGCCAATCTCCAAGTAGCGCAAGGTCAAACCCTCACCAACTCGGTGCGCAATGTCGCTCAAGGCAAAACCGATCTTGCTTCTGCCCCCATTATCCTACCTTTTCTCCTTTCTCGCGGCGTCGGCCCTTATGGTAAGATAGGAAAGAAAAAAGGTGCTGAATTGGCGGCAAACCTTCGCGCCTTATGGACTTATAACGCTGGTGGTTTTTATGGCTTTGCTTATGCCAATAAGGGTTGGAAAAGCTGGGCAGATTTTAAAGGCAAAACTATTTGGAACGGCCCTCCTCGCGGCGCCGCACTAAATAACGCACGTTCTGTTGGTATATTGGCGGCGGGCTTAAAAGACGGCAAAGATTACAAAGGCGTTCAGCAAAACTGGGGTCAATTGATGACCACATTGGTTGATGGATCGGTCGATGGCTTTATATTGCCTTCAACCTGGCCCCACCCCTATCCAACAACTATGACTGCAGCCGGCAAGATTAACGTATTTTCTTTACCTAAGGCAGCAATGGAAAGCGCCTTGGCCAAAAAAATGTTCAGCGTACCCGGTAATATTCCAATAATAGTCGACCGCAAAGATATGGGCTATGAAAAGTCAATAACACTTATTTCCGAAGATAATAAACTGCGCGGTCTAGGTACTGCCTTTACGGACGTCGTTCACAAAAAAATGTCTTTTGACTTGGTAAAGAAAATAGTTGCAGCACATATCTCGACATTGGATAGACTGAAAAAACGTACAGCTTTCATGAAGGCTGTGGGTTTAGCCGAAATGGATCCAAAAAAATCCAGCTTCTGCGGAAAGTCGACACTAAAATATCATGCAGGTGCAGCGGCAGCCTGGAAGGAAGCGGGCTATAAATTACCTGCCTGCGCTCAATAATACTAGGGTTACCAAACTACAAAAATGCCCCCTGTAAACTCGGGGGCATTTTTTTCATATATGAGTAATACAATTAGGTCTGTTGTAATTCTTTATCGGGGATAGGTTCTTCCGCCCTTATATTCTTTGACTTTCTACCATGCCAGAAAAGAACTATTGCACCTAATACTATCCCTATCCAATAAACCTCAGGTAGTTTCCAGATCACCAGTAAAGCAATCAAACCCCGTATAAGCTGCTCGGGAACTGAAATTCTCATGCGGTCAAAGCCCGCCAACAAACTCCCGATAAAATACAGCGCCAGTGCGATACGCGCACATAACCAACCCAAAGGACCCCAATGGACCTCACCATCGTAACCTGGCAAAAATGCGCCGGTCTTGGAATTCGGGTCTAGTTGGGCTTCTTGAATGAGCAATAACTCTGGATAAAAGGCAAAAATGTAGGGAATAATAAACATCACAACACCCGCCTTCACAGCCGCAACTCCTGTGACCATGGGATCAGTCTTCGAGATCGAAGAAGCTGCAAAAGCGGCAATTGCAACCGGCGGTGTAATTGCAGACGCAACAGCAAAATAAAAAACGAACATATGAGCCGTAAACATAGCAACGCCAAGCCCTATCAGCAGCGGCCCCATAAGCAGAGCGACATTCAAATAGGCGGGAACAGTCGGCATGCCCATACCCAGAAGGATCGCCAAAAGCATTGTCACCAGCAAGGAGACGAAAACAAACAGGCTTCCGCCTCCAACACTAAAGGTCTCACTTGTTGCACGCATCCAATGGACCACGTCACCCGCAATATACATAGCCAGACCAGTAAGATTTAGAGAAAAGTCAATTACGGCAACGACCAACAGCATCAAAGACAATGTAGCGAGCAACTCACCGGCATCGCAGAGAGCATGAAAAAGTTTGCGCGGCTTGGCGCGCATTTCCTTATCAAGGTAGAATAACGCCATCAGAAGCACAGCAGCCCACCAGCCTGCCGAACTTGCATCTCCGGCCGAATTTTCGAGAATCTCTAACAACCAAGGGAGTTTGGCAGATGTACAGACATTCCCCGTAAATACTTGTTCAACATTAAAAAGATTGCCGATCCACCCGCAGGTCACCGCCTCTTTCGGTGTTAAGAGCAACAAGAGAATAAGCGCGAGGGGAGCAAAAATCATAAATAGGTTAATTTTATCGTCACGCGTCATCAGCATGTCTTCGGTAATTTCACCATAGGCTTCTATTTCGAGCTTGCGAGCTTGAAATACGACCGTAAGAAAAAGAGCCCCAAAATACGCCAACGCAGGCAAGGCCGCTGCTACTATAACGGAACTGTAGGGTACAGCCGTAATAGCAGCCAGCACAAAAGCAGCGACGCCCATAACCGGCGGCATGATTTGTCCTCCTGAGGAAGCTGCAGCTTCCACACCACCGGCAAAGGCCCTACCAAACCCCCGTTTTATTATCATCGGGATTGTTAGGACGCCGGTAGAAAGGACGTTAACAACAGGCCCTCCAGATATGGTGCCAAACATCGCAGAGCTGACAATGGCTGCATGAGCTGGCCCACCCCGTAGCTTGCGTGTCAACAAGAACGCCAGCTTGATCAAAGAGCGTCCGCCGGCAGACGCCCCAAACAATGAACCAAGGATCACATAAGGAAATATTATATCCATCGTAATGCTGATGAAACGGCCCAAGAGCCCTGCCGATCCATTTGTTAGGATATCGCGCACGTTGGCGAGCCCATCAGTCAATTGGCGAGGTTCTCCACCAAGTTTCGTTACCCAGTATTTTGAGATATCATCGGGGCCAAGAAAGTACCACATAAACACAGTAGCGATTGTGTAAATGGCCACAGACAATGAAACCATGACCAGGGGCAAGCCCCAAACTTTAATGTTATAACCCAGGAACACGAGTACTCCAAAGCCTACGATAGCAAAAAGCCAAAGACCCGCGTTATTTATGCAGCTTGGGTCATCTACAGTTGTTGGTATGGGCAGACCCATTGATTCAGCATATTCTTTTTCAGCCAGTAACGCTTTCGCAATTAACTCTGCCCTCTCGCCTGTGATACGATCAATAATACAGACAGCTTCAATCTCCATTAAATACGTCCAGGCAACGGCGTATACCATAACGATAAAGATAACATCTGCAGCAAGACTAAACCCAGCTGTGAGGGATCCCCTGTCTTTGAACGCACGATAGAATGAATGCTTAAAAACAACTATGGTCATCATCAGAGCAAAAACAAAGGGATTAAGATACTCGAACGGGAAACGGCGGATTGCGAGGAGCGGGTTGCCTGTAAACTCTCTCGCCCACTGGTCAAGACCGGGTAGAGTGGGCATGGTATGAACCATACCTACAACAACAAAACTAAAGGTTAGAAAAGCGATGGCCCAGTCGATTACCGGCAACCGAACGGGATTAGATGGCTCACTCATTGGCCTTTGCTCTATCTGATAGTTCCTTGCCTTGTGCCAAGCTTCCCGTTGAATAGAAAAGTGGTGAACACAGCATCAAAATGCCCGCAATAATAAACACAAATTTAAAAATTTCCAGTTTGCATTTCAAAGCTTCCAATTTAACTCGTTGTTATAATATTTTAGTCAGCCGGTATTTGTTTATAGTCCCCCCCGACTGAAAAAAATTTTTCTTCTTCTTCCAAATAAAACTTCTCAGCACCTGCCTTGTTTAACGCTGTTAGCATTTTCGGGTTTGTTCCATTCTCAGAAACAATTCTACTTGAAACCTTTTTTGGACCCAGTTTATCCAGCAGTTGGAACGGGCCTTCACTCCACGCGTATCCCCATCTCATAGCTCGGTCAACATTGACCACATCATCAGAAATTTCCGGTATCAGGTCTGCGGCATAAATGAGTGTCCCACCAACAATTTGCCACAGCAGTTTTCCTTGATTGTCATCTTCGAACATAGCGTCAAGGGTTACAGGGGCACTGCCTGGGTCTGTTTTAATTGTTTCACGCCATTTTCCGGTTATTACGTCAAAGGTCTCACTCTTCCGGGAACCGTCATCCAGCTTTTGAACCCTATAAAAGCCGCCGCCAGCTTTTCTCCCAATCTGTCCACGGTCAATCATGTCACGAACTGAACCAGGAAGATTTACAAATTTCAACCCGAGGTCTTCTGAAGGCAGGTTATCAGAAAGATTTTTGCTTACGAGATCCATTACATCGAGACCCACTAAATCGACCAACCCAAAGAGGCCTGTCGGAGGTAGCCCCATAGATTGAGAAATCATGGCATCTACTTCTTCGACGTTAAAACCTTCATTGAGAGCCTCGATACCGTAATGAAGGCCAGCTAGTATCCAATAACAACCAATCCTGTTCCCGATAAAATTGACGGTATCTTTTGCATCTACCACGCCTTTACCGAGAACATTACTACAAAAATCACGTAAATCTTGGGTTACGTCTGGGGTAGTTTGTTGTCCTGGAACCAACTCAAGAAGCCGCATAACTTTTACGGGATTGAAAAAATGAGTAACGGCAACATCTTGCTGTAGGCGATCTGGCATCCCTTCAGTAATATCACTTAATGTGATGCCCGATGTATTCGTAGAGACAATAGAACCGTCCCGTCGAAGCGGTTCAAGACGCTTAAATAAATCACGCTTGATTTCCAAGTCTTCAACAACCGCCTCGCATATCCAGTCGTAATTTTCGATTTTTTCAAGATCGTTATCGAACGTTCCTATGGTGATGTTTTTAGCCTTTTCCGGATCGTCTAAACTTGGTGGTCTTCCATTTATTATCCGATCTAGCGCTTGTTCAGCAGCCGCTTCATTAATTTCCAACAGAAGAACCTTTTTGTCTTTCTGAGCGCAAAGCGCGGCGATCCCAGCGCCCATGGTACCGCCACCTAATACGGCAACAGAATTGATCTTTCGTGCCATTTCCTTGGTCCTTGGTTGATCTAGAGTTAAACTTGGGTAAATTGCCAGAAGCCTTTTGTAAAGAGTTAAGGGGGTCGCCGTGATTAAACCTGAATTTTTAAAATTTGATACTCTCAGTCTCCATGCCGGGCATCAACCAGATCCCGTTACACATTCTCGAGCGGTTCCTATCTACCAGACTACGTCGTATTTGTTTGAAGACACCGATCATGCAGCAGCGCTCTACAACTTGGAGCGACCAGGTCATATCTACTCCCGGCTTTCCAACCCCACCGTCGCAGTTCTCGAGGAAAGAGTGGCGGCATTAGAGGGGGGTGTAGGTGGAGTAGCTACAGCTAGCGGCATGGCGGCACTATTTCTTGCAGTCGCAACCTTGATGGATTCAGG
>PTLH01000047.1 GCA_002938035.1 Alphaproteobacteria bacterium MarineAlpha3_Bin6 | reverse complement strand
TTCCACCTTGGTTTTGCTAAAAATCCCATCTCATCTGAAGCCCAACGATAAAAGGGATGCGCATCATCTCCGGTAACGTGTACCTTGCTCGTTAGAGGAAAGTCCACATCAAAATTTACTTCACAAAAGCTCTTAATCTGAGCCTCTTCGCCAGGTTCTTGGTTGCCGAAGTCATTTGAGGGTACCCCAAGTACGACAAATCCTTTGTCGCGATATCTGGACCACACTGTTTGAAGATTTTTATATTGCCCTGTAAAGCCACATTCTGAAGCAGTATTTACCACCATAACTAACTTACCGCGGAATTCAGAAAAGGGCAGGGGTTCACCAGAAATTGTTTTAAACGAAAAGTCATACGCGTTTTTAGATTGTTCACCGGCATTTACTGTCATTGCCGACAACACAGAAGCTAAAATTACCAAAATACACCTCATTAAAGGCTTCCTTTATTTGATCCCATCCCTCAAGTGCTTACGTAGATTGGCGGTAAAGGGATCATTTTTAAAGCTACATTACAACTTGATTAGATAATTTTAAACATGCTGTTTGAAGAACCAAAAAAATTTTATTGTTACAATCCTTTGGCGATAGTATCAATGCTGCAGTCATTGGAATTAGTCGTGTAATTAATCAAGTATTAGTTGAACAAATATCCTTAAGTCATTGTGTAAACAACGTTTTTATGATTTCCAGTAAAGATATTTATCACCAACCTGCTAATGAAAACGGTATTTATATTGATTTAGAGGATGAAAACACAATTGCTGATGCAGCGTCAGCTATTGTTCGGCTCGTTGTCGGAATAGTCGCTAACCAAAAAAAGGAATCCAGCAATACTATTTGTCCAAAGGCCTAGATCTCCTTAAACATTGGGACTTCATAATTGTAGGTATTAGGCTGTTAAAATATTAGGGAAATGAGGGATTGTTGAGAATTTTGTTGTTATAGGGAATTAAAATGTCAGAAGTACTCATTGTCATTGGGTTGATCGCGGTTGCCACTATTTTTGGGTCTATGGTGTTTTTTTCATGTGTAGTGGCGCCACTAGTGTTTATAAAATTAGATGGCCCCACTGCGGGTAATTTTATCCGTAACATTTTCCCTTGGTATTACTTGTTGATTGGTGGGTTCTCACTATTTGCTGCGGTAGTTTTTCCATTCCATCAGCCATTGGAGGGTTTAATGATGGCCGCCGTATTTTTTGGTGCTTTTATATCTCGGCAAGTGTTGATGCCACGTCTTAACACGCATCGAGATGAGGAGTTACAGGGTAGCTCGGAGGCAAAAAGGAAATTTACACTCCTTCATCGTTGCTCGGTTTTAATCAATGCCGTTCAAATACTTATTTGTCTTATTGTCCTTATTCGCCTCTCTATCACTTGATTTTGATAATTGTTTAGATGAAAGGATCATAAGACCATTGCAGCAAGGCTTGACGTTGCTTTGGTCGGCAGGTCCAGTCGCCCTGACTACAGTTCGCTTTCACCTGTGCAGCGTGGCGACGAAATGAACGCCAGCGTTTCGTTTGCTTCTTGTCTATCTCTTCAATCCGGCGGCCCATGAAATAGCGGCAATACCATTGGAACCATCCTCTTGGATCGGGGCCTATGATCCATCCTTTCTCCCTCCAAATATTTAATGGTTGACGGCTCTTAACGCCAAAATTGTTCACCGATGGGTTGGAAACATCGCTGATTTTTGCGTCGGTAAACCATTCTGGTGGGAACTCATTTTGACAGTCATTACAATATTTTCCCTCGAATACCCCTAACTCCAGCATTTCTTTTGGCGTAAAGTGTGGATTGAAACCAGGAGCAAAATTCTGTCCCATTGGTACTTGTATGGAATATTGATATGAAGCTTGCATCGTATCGTTAACCGTGACGATATCCCCCACATGGTACATAGTTGAGAATCCTTTCTTCTGCAGGTTAGGGAACAAAATGTCTAAGTTTGTCCTTTATGATTGGACAAGACTCGAATTTTAATACTTAGAAGTAAATGAGCTTTATCAAACCGTATGTGGTGTATTTACTTTATTATCTGTTTGATAGGCTCTCAGGGTCAACGTCAACTCTCGAAATTGTTGTAATATTTCCATCCCGGACGGAATTAAAAAAACAATTCCTGCGTCCGGTGTGACATGCAACGCCACATTGGTCTACCTGGAGGAGAATGGCGTCATTATCGCAATCCCACCTGAACTCCATGAGTGTTTGGACATGGCCGGAGGTTTCTCCTTTTCGCCATAGTTTTCTGCGAGAGCGGGACCAATAAACAACCCTTTCTTCCTTTAAAGTAGCTTCGATAGATTCAGGGTTCATCCATGCCAACATCAGCACTTCCCCACTATCAAACTGTTGGGCGATTGCAGGGATCAAACCCTCGTTATTGAAAGTTAATTGGTCCAATAATCTGCCAATTGTTTCTGTATCTTCTTTAGACATACTAGTATCCCAGTATTAAAATTAACCAAGCGCTTTCCTAATCAAATTACGCAACTAAGCATTATTAACATCAAGACAATGTTTTTACCCATTATATCTCTTCATAATCCCGATCCAGTCGGCCAACATACTCGTTTGCGCCCGGGGTTCTATTCCCGCACAAGAGTTATAGACATAGATGGCGGGGTTGAAGACTAGGTAAAATCAGGACAAGAAGGTCAACTGATAGTCGATGCTACGGTTGATACCGTATTCACAGAATATCTTAATCGTCCAGATGATACTGCAGAAAGCATTGTTGATGGCTGGTATTATACAGGTGATATATGTATTGCCCATGAAAATGGTGGTGTAGACCTTCTAGGAAGGGTTGACGATTTAATTCGTTCTGGAGGCGAAAATATTCATCCTGGTCAAATAGAAGAATTTTTAATAAGCCACTCTGCGATAAGGGATGTCTCTGTTATTGGGATACCTCCCAAAAAATGGGGAGAAGCGGTTACTGCCTGTATTGTGAGTGATGACATCCCGGCCGAAGACCTTGAAAGGCTATTTCAGAATAGTGAACTAGCGCAATTTAAACGGCCTCGAATATATGTGTTTTTGGAAACCATACCTCGAAATGCAACCAATAAAATTATCAGGCGCGAACTAAGGGCTAATGTATTGAGAAGTAGAACAAAAGAAACAAATTATAAAATTGTAGAAGTATGAGTAAGACAAATTAATTAATTATCTGGTAAATTAACTAAAATTGTTAAGGCGATTTAATCCTTCTGTTAAGTCTGCAATAAGATCATCTGGATCTTCGAGACCTACGTGAAGACGAATACAGGGTTTTGCACTATCCCATTTGGTAGCGCTGCGGGTCAGTTGTGTTCTCCAAACCAAGCTTTCATAACCGCCCCAGCTGCCTCCCAAAGCAAATAATTCAAGTCCGTCAATCATAGCTGCAACGGCGTCCCCGGAGTATTCATTTAGCAATATGCTAAAAAGGCCAGATGATCCTGTGAAGTCGCGTTTCCATATTTGATGACCTGGGCACGATGGAAAAGCAGGGTGAAGTAACGTGTGGACTTCGGGCCGGGTCTTTAACCAATCGGCTACAATTAATGCATTCTTTTCGTGGCGTTTAAGACGCGAAGCCAAAGTTCTCATTCCTCGTAGACCAAGGTAAGCGTCGTCAGGGGCTGCGTGATACCCCAATATTCTGGCTGAATCTCTTATTGCCGCAAAGTCTTCGGCCTTTGTGGTTACTGCTCCCAGCATAGCGTCCGAATGACCCACATAATATTTTGTAGCTGCCTGCACTGAGACGTCAACGCCATGATTGAATGGCTTGAAGAAGTATCCCGCACTCCAAGTATTATCCATCACTACCTTGATTTCCGATTTGTGGCATTGTTCGGCAATCGCTGGAATATCTTGAATTTCAAATGAGTGAGATCCTGGCGATTCCGTATAGATAACTTTTGTGTTGTCTTGGAAGTGTCTTTTTATTTCGGTCCCAATAAACGGGTCATAATAGGTTGTTTCAACTCCAAAGCGTTTTAAAAATTTTTCACTAAAATTGCGTGTTGGGGAATAAGCGTTGTCACACACCAAAACGTGATCCCCTTGTTTAACAAAAGCGAGCATAGCAGTTGTAATTGCCGAGAGGCCGGAACCTACGGCAACACACTTCTCGCCACCTTCAAGGGCCGCAACGGTCTCTTCGAATGCCCTAGATGTCGGGGTACCATGACGTCCATACATAAAATCAGCGTCGGGCTCTTGTCTCGCTATTTCTAACGCTGCAACAGAAGGTTTGCTGACGGTTGAAGCATGGTAGATCGGAGGGTTGACTGATCCACCCTGTTTCTCAGGGTAACTGCCGGAATGGACTAATTTTGTATCTTGTTTTTTCATGCCTGGTATTATTTAGGCCTTACCATTAAGGCGCTCAAAACCGTTTTCAAGGTCGGCAATAAGATCGTCTGGATCTTCTTGTCCAGCGTGAATGCGGATATATTTTTGATCTGTGTTCCAGTCACCAATTGAACGTATTTTTGATGGGTATGTTGGAATCATTAAACTTTCAAATGCACCCCAACTAAACCCTATTCCAAACAATTCCATACCATCGATCATGTGGGAAATACGTTCATCTTCGAACCGATTTAAGACGACACCAAAAAGTCCGGAAGCTCCGGAAAAGTCCCTTTTCCAGATTTCATGTCCTGGGCAATCTTCAAAAGCGGGATGCAATACAGCCTTTACTTCTGGACGCTTTTTAAACCATTTGGCCAACCTTATAGCATTGTCTTGATGACGTTCTAAACGTACTTCCAGAGTTCTGATACCTCTGGAAGTCAAATAAGCATCATCTCCGCCCACACAGTATCCTAAATATGAGGAGGTTCGTTTAACAATTTCCCAGTCTTGAGAGGTATTAGTGGTCACAATTCCAATCATTACGTCAGCATGTCCCGAAATATATTTCGTTGCCGCCTGAATGGATATGTCTACCCCGTGATCAAAGGGTTTAAAAAAGTAACCGGCACTCCAGGTATTATCCATTATAACCTTGATATTATGTTGGTGTGCAACTTGTGCAATCGCCGGAATATCCTGTATTTCAAAGGTTTGTGAGCAGGGGGATTCGGTAAATATAACTTTTGTGCTGTCAGAAATAAGGTTTTCGATGTCTTTACCAATTAAAGGGTCGTAAAAAGTTGTTTCTATGCCGTATTTGGCTAGAAAACCTTTGCATAAATTACGAGTTGGGTC
Source organism: Alphaproteobacteria bacterium MarineAlpha3_Bin6 (assembly GCA_002938035.1). GTDB lineage: Bacteria > Pseudomonadota > Alphaproteobacteria > Rhodospirillales > UBA2165. The sequence goes on along the minus strand of PTLH01000047.1, from coordinate 10,540 downwards.
GTAGGCAGCATCCACCATAAGTAAGTGATCACCGCATTTTAAAAATGATAACAATGAAGAGACAATTGCTGAAAGTCCGGAGGAAACTGACACTGATCGATATCCACCCTCAAGGTCAGCAACAGCTTCCTCCAAGGCCATAGTAGTCGGTGTTCCATACCGCCCATAGTAGAACGTGTCGAAGCGCTTTTTGCTCCCTTCCTTCATACTGGCTACTGTCGGAAACAAGACAGTAGATGTTCTATAGGTCGGTGTATTCATCACACCGTGATGAAGCTCGGGATGATTTCCTGCGTGCACTAATCGAGTGCTTTGGCGTTTGGGTTTATTCATGATTTAATTCGGGGCCCTTGGTGACAGGGGTATCTTCTTTGCTACCCCATTCAGTCCAAGAGCCGTCATACACTGAAACAGTGTCGTAGCCTATTAGAAATAATGAAAAGTAAAGAACAGCAGCTGTAACGCCCGAACCACAGCTCGATATGATTGGTTGAGAAGGGTCAATTCCTCTCTCCATAAATAATTTTCTTAAATCATTTGCGGATTTCAATTCCATATAATTGTCAGTTTGCAACATTTCTTGAAAGGCCAGATTTTTGCTATCGGGTACATGTCCTCCTTTTAAACCGGGGCGCGGTTCGGGTTCTGTGCCGCAAAATCTACCCGCTGTTCTGGCATCAACAAATTGTCGGTTCTTTTTTTTGACGTTTTCCTTCACCTCTTCAAATGAAGTGACCAATGCGGGATTCGGTTGACTACATGTATAATTTGCCAATTTAGTTTTAGGGAACTCATTTGACACCGGATAGCCTAGTTTAGTCCATTTATTAAATCCGCCATTAAGAACCGCTATGTTTTTATGCCCAAACACCTTAAAGGTCCAAAAAGCCCTCATTCCCGCCATAGCGCTGCCGTTCGTGTCATAACAAATTACATGGGTGTTTTCCGATATTCCCAATTCTCCAACTTTTGATTCAAAATCATCTGGATTAGGTAACATATGCGGTAGGTCAACTTTTTGATCCGCAATTTCATTAATGTCAAAAAATGTCGCCCCGGGAATATGACTGCTAACATATTCTTCCTTTGGATCGCGATTAGCCGTAGGCAGATGAAAACTAGCATCGATTATGACAATATTTGGATCACCTAAGTGTTTTGAAAGCCAAGCAGGTTCAACAATTGCTTCCGGGCGAGCGTATGACATTTTTACCCTTTAGATCTATTCAAGCCAGCTTGGAAATGGCAGACCTTTTGATTTTAAAAATTCAACATTGAATAGCCTGCTTTGATATCGTGTTCCGTAATCACAAAGTATTGTAGCAACGTTATGACCAGGACCTAACTCCCTTGCCATACGCATAGCGCCTGCCACATTTATACCACTAGAAGTTCCCAAACAAAGTCCTTCATTTTGGAGTAAGTCAAAAATGATGGGTAATGCCTCCTCATCCGATATTTGATAGGCGTCATCTATTGGTGCACCAACGAGGTTTGCGGTTTCACGGCCTTGACCAATACCTTCTGTAATTGAAGATCCTTCGGCTTTTAATTCGCCATGTTTATAAAAATTATATAACGCTGACCCCTTAGGGTCTGAAAGAGAAATTTTTACTTCTGCCTTACGTTCCTTAAGAGCCATTCCAACACCAGCTAACGTTCCTCCCGTTCCCACCGAACAGGTAAAGCCGTCTATTTTCCCGTCAAGCTCCTCCCATATTTCTGGACCAGTGCTTTCATAGTGAGCGCGTCGATTAGCAACGTTATCAAATTGGTTAGCCCAAATGGCACCTTGAGGATGAGTATTGGATATTTCATTAGCAATTCGTTCAGACACCCTGACGTAATTCTCGGGATTAGAGTAGGGAACGGCTTCAACTTCCCTAAGGTCCGCACCTGCCAGGCGCAGCATCGCTTTTTTTTCTTCGGTCTGTGTCTTAGGAATGACTATCACGGTTTTGTAGTTGCTTGCACAGGCTAATAAAGCTAGACCAATACCGGTGTTACCTGCGGTCCCTTCCACAATGACACCACCAGGGTTTAACAGTCCTCTTTCTTCAGCATCTTTTACGATAAACAAAGCTGCTCGGTCTTTGACGGACCCCCCAGGATTAAGGAACTCTGCTTTACCGTAAATATTGCAGCCAGTATTTTCGGACGCTTCTCTCAGGCGAATGAGAGGTGTATTTCCAATAGCATCTCTAAAATTTTCGCGGACCGTCATACCAAATTCTATTCAGTAGTTAATAAAGCTGTTATCTGCGCGGTGGAGAGTAACTTTGTGATGTGCGCTGATCAAGTAAAGTAAGTTGTTAGTCTTTGCACGTAGCTTACCCCCCCACTTTCCATTTACTTTGTATTTGACTCAAATTTAGCTTTAGCCACTGGAGGGCAATTATGGTCATTCCATTTTCAATTCGCCCGTTTGCTAGCCAGATGAAAGCTTCTTCAACGGGCATCGAAAATACCCTGATATATTCACCTTCGGAGGCTAGACCATGGACTCCGCCGGCATCACTTGCATCGACATGTCCACAAAACATCTGAACCGTTTCTGATGTGCAGCCTGGACTAGTGAGGTAAGTATGCATGGGTTCCAGGTCTAGTATTCGTAATTTTGTTTCTTCCTCTGTTTCTCGATGAGCCGTATCCTCCGCCAACTGATGAGGTTCAATCACGCCGGCGACACATTCAATCTGCCATGGCGAAGTTTTTGGTGCAGTATATGCACCAATCCGAAACTGTTCGATTAGGACAACTTCATCTCTAATTGGGTCGTAAGGAAGAACTGAGACGGCGTGACCTCGTTCCAGAACCTCTCTGGATAGGTCGGCGCTCCATTCGCCATTAAAAATAGTATGTCTAAGCTTATAATGATCTAGCCGCATATATCCCCGATATGGAGTTGTTCTTTCACTGACAACCACGTTGTTCTCTGACATAGGTTACATTCCAAAAAGTTGCATCGGGTTTTAAATAAGAAGTTAATGTATACGGACTTGGGTGAAAATCCAGTTTGAATTCAGTTAGGGATTGGAATAGAAATTCCATTTGTCGTAAATTATAAAAATTGGGAGTAGCAATGGACATTTCGGTTCGACGTCTTGAGGAGATGCGAAAAACGGGCGAAGAACACACTTTGCTGGACATTCGTGAAGAAGAAGAGTTGGCAATTTCCTCAATTGATGGCGCGGTGCATATTCCGATGAATACATTGCCGGAAAATCTTGACCAGCTAACCAAAAATCATCCGATAGTTGTAATGTGTCATGTTGGGGGTCGTAGCTCCCAAGTGTGTGCTTGGTTAAATTCTAACGGTTTTGAAAATGCCGTAAACCTTGAAGGTGGTATCTCCGCCTGGTCAGCAGATATCGATCCCTCTGTTCCTTCCTATTAATTTAGTAATCAGAACTCTTTTTTTAAGTATTGACTTTACCTTCCTTTGTTTCTGGTTTCCAAATTTTTACATGTTCGCCATATTTTTCTTCGCTCCATTGGTGCTGGGTTCCTTCTCCCATAAAAACGACAAAAACTTCACAGCCATCTGGATATTCATAGGGACCGTGTAATTCATCCCAGCCAAAAACATAGTCACCGGGCCGTAAGTCTTTGCCGGCTACACACATGCGACCTTTCAATACGACAATTGAGTGCCAACTTTTATGGCTATGTTCAGGTTCTACATAACCTGGGGGAAACCTAACCTTCATATCCACCCGCTTCATGGCGTCGTCCTTTGCAAAAACTTTTACCTGTATTCCCGGTGGCAAGGTTAAGAGGTTATTATCAAGACCATCTTCCCAAGGAACTTCGTCGTCATGGATCGCCTTAAAAGCGTGGTTCAAACTATTGTTTTGATCTGTTGTAGGTTTCATTGTTCGATACCTCTCAATATCAATAAAAAAATTGGATGGTAGCATTTGGATAAGGAACTGGAAAAGACTATCAAAATTTGTATCTTTACTAACGGAATATGCGCACACAGTCCTCAACCGAACGAACGTTTAAGATAAAATGGCTTCAGTCAAAACTAATTTCTTGATGCATTGTTGGTGACGTAATTCAGCTATCTGTATTTGCGGGCGAGATCGACAGGGTTCAGGTTGTCAACTCCCCTGAGTTGAGGAAGCAAGGTAGCAAAAAGAGCTGCGATTAGAACTGTACCGACACCGCCCACAACTACGGCTGGCACAACCCCCCACCATGCTGCCGTTATACCTGATTCAAATTCACCAATTTCATTCGATGCGCCTATAAAGACCGAACTTACTGCGGTTACCCTTCCTCTCATTTCATCTGGTGTGACACTCTGGACAAGCAGGTTTCGGATAAAAACACTCACCGAGTCTGAGGCTCCCATCACAAACAAAGCCAATAAGGAAGCCCAAAATACTGTTGATAGCCCAAACACAATGACACCAACTCCAAATACTACCACTGTGCAAATCAGAATACGCCCGCCTGACCTGTTAATTGGTTTCTGGGTAAGCCAAAGCATACAGGTAAAAGCGCCGATCATCATTGCCATTCTCAGGCTCCCATATCCAACTTCACCAACGTTTAGAATTTCAGTTGCATAAATTGGAAGTAGAGCGGTTGCGCCACCTAATAATACGGCGAACAAGTCAAGACCAATAGCCCCAAATATTATTTGCCGGGACCATATGAATTTGAGGCCACCAAATAAAAGTTCCAGGGTCACAGGCTCCTTTGTGATGATCTGTGTATTGGTTTTGAGCTGAGTTGCAAGAAATGCGGATGTAAGAAAAAGTAAAACTACAACCCCGTAAACGATTTCGATCCCGATAAGAAGGAGGGCGCTCATCAATGCGGGACCTCCAATTTTCGCGGTTTGACCTGCGAGGGAACTCCAGGCAATAGCATTTGCAAAGTGCTCCTTAGGAACCAGAACCGGAATTATGGCATGCAGTGCGGGAGCTTGGAATGCTCGAGATGTTCCGACAAATATCAAAATGGCGAGAATTGAAAGTCTGTTGTCAGTACCAGTGATTGTTATTAGGAATAGTCCGCTGGCTGCAATGGACATGCCCCCCAAACAAAGAGCAATGATATGCTTTCTTTGGAATTGGTCGGCTGCAACACCTGATAATAGGAATAATAGAAAAAATGGAGCAAATTGGGCCAAACCAATTAATCCCAAATCAAAAGGGTCTTTAGTAAGCATCCACATTTGCCAAAGAACTGTGGCGTTTAACATTTCTGTCCCAAAGCGACTAAGTACCCTGGCGAACCAATAATAGCGAAAATCGAGGTGCTGGAAGGCAATACGGCCGGATACTGTCGCTTTATTTTGTCTAGAAATGGCGTGTGGTTTTTTCACCAATTTTTGTAGTGCCTCAGATATATTATTTTTTTGGAGTGATACTGGCGATGGAATAGTCTTTGTCCAGGCTTAATACTGACTACTTAAAATCCCGAGAGAGGGGGATAGGTATCCTTGTTTTTTTATTAGTAATAGAAAGATTATTTTTGATCTCGCTACTTTGAATAAAGTTGGGGTCTGGCAAATTCTTGGAAGCAAGATTACCTAGTAGGAAGGAGTGGTCGAACAACCTCTCAGCAACGACGTGCGTAACGATACCTTCCCGCTGAAGTTTACCTCTGATGCCGAGGAGTTGAGACCCAAATACAGTTTGACGATACTGCTCCATCTTATGGGGCCAGATAATCATGTTTGCGACGCCGGTCTCATCCTCAATTGTGATGAAAATGACACCCTTGGCGCTACTTGGTCTTTGACGAATTAGGACCAAACCAGCCAGCAGAACTAGGCTCTCGGTTGATAATTGGGTAAGGCTTGCGCAGGTAATATATTTTTCAGCTTTGAAATGAGACCGTAGAAGTTCCATGGGATGTGCTTTCAAAGAAAGTTTAAGTGATAGATAATCATCCGCCACCTGCTCTCCTAAAAGCATCGTAGGTAAGACAACATTGGGTTCCTTCTGAAACTGATGTTCTTGAAGATGCTTGAAAAGAGGTAGGGGTGCATCAACTGAAAGGCCTTTTACAGCCCAAAAGGCGTGTCGTCGGTCGAGGCCTAAAGATTGGAAGGTATCTGCTCGTGCGAGGTTCTCTAGGACGCTACTTTTGAGACTAGTCCGTACTTTAAGCTCTGAAACACTTGAATATCCGTGTTCACGGGTATTTACCAATAATTCAGCGGCGGTCTTTTGAATCCCTTTGATTTGGCGGAGGCCAAGACGAAGGGCAGTACTTGTGTCCTCGGGAGAGCGACACTTATTCACTTCATGACCATCGTCATGGCTTTTTTTGATCAAGAAGGAAGAAAATTTGATGTCATTTCTAATTCTCTCTTTCTCTGTTCGGAAGGGTGGTGGAAAAACATTTGTTATCTTTTCCAACGTGCAATCCCAATTGCTATCATTCACATCCGCTTCACGCACCTCAACGCCATGTTCGCGAGCGTCGCGAACCAATTGTGCTGGCTTATAAAAGCCCATGGGCTGGCTATTCAAAATAGCAGCTGAGAAGGCGGCAGGGTAATGGCATTTAAGCCAAGCCGAAACATAAACAAGCAGAGCAAAACTGGCAGCATGGGATTCCGGGAATCCATAATCGCCAAACCCCTCAATTTGCTTGAAGCAGCTTTCCGCAAAGTCAGGTTCATAACCATTCCGGAGCATACCACTGATGAACCGTTCTCGGTATAAAGGTAGTTTTCCATCATGACGAAAGGTAGCCATTGCGCGGCGTAAGCCATCTGCCTCGTCGGGGCTAAAGTCCGCTGCTACAATAGCTATTTTCATGGCCTGCTCCTGGAACAACGGAACGCCCATGGTTCTGCTTAAGACTTCCTCTAACTCCTTTTTAGGATAGTATACTTTTTCGCTGCCATTTCGGCGGCGAAGAAATGGATGCACCATATCTCCCTGAATGGGACCAGGACGAACAATAGCAACCTCGATCACCAGATCGTAATAATTTCGTGGTTTTAGACGCGGTAACATGCTCATTTGTGCACGGCTCTCAACCTGGAAAACGCCAATAGAATCACCCTGGCATAGCATGTCATAGGTTTGCTGATCTCCTTGGGGGATACTGGAAAGGGTTAGCTTGCGACCGTGATGGTGATCAATGAGGTCAAACGCTTTACGAATACAGGTGAGCATACCAAGCGCTAGCACGTCCACCTTAAGGATTCCCAACGCATCTAAGTCATCCTTATCCCATTCAATAACTGTGCGGTCTTTCATGGCGGCGTTCTCAATGGGAACAACTGTATCTAGTGGTGCTTTGGTGATGACAAAGCCACCAGTGTGCTGGCTCAGATGACGAGGAAACCCAATGATCTGCCGGGCAAGATCAAGTACCATTTTCAGGGTCGGGTCAGTAGGATCGAGGCCTACCTCCCTGATATACCCTTCTTTTAAATCTCTTTTATTGGATTGTCCCCAATTAACAACGGAAGAGAGAGACTGTGTGGTGTCTTCCGTTAGGCCCATAACTTTACCGATTTCTCGGAGGGCACTCTTATAACGGTAGGTGATATGTGTCGCCGTAATGCCTGAATGAGTACGACCATATTTATCATAAATATATTGGATTACCTCTTCACGACGTTCATGCTCGAAATCGACATCAATGTCTGGCGGTTCGTTACGTTCTGCGCTCACAAATCTCTCAAATAAGAGTTCGATTTCTGCCGGATTAACGGAAGTAACCCCGAGCATATAGCAGACCGAGGAATTGGCAGCAGAACCACGTCCTTGACAGAGAATATTCCGGCTACGGGCAAAACGTACAATGTCATGGATGGTCAGGAAGTAAGCTGCATACCCAAGTTCTTTAATTAGGGTTAATTCGTGGTTGATTTGTATCTTGATTTTATTAGGAATCCCGTTCGGATAGCGCTCATCTGCACCTTCCCACGTAAGGCGACTTAGCTCTTGTTGTGGAGTACACCCGAAAGATACCGGTTCGACTGGATATTCATAATGCAACTCATCTAGACTGAAGCGACACTGATCTGCAATTTTTACAGTATTGGCAATAGCCTCTGGATAATCGGCAAAAAGACGCAGCATTTCGTCACCTGATTTCAAGTGGTGTTCTGCGTTGGCGTGTAAGAGAAACCCCGCTTCATTGATTTGGCAGTGTTCCCGAATACAGGTCAGGACGTCATGCAAAATTTTTCGTTCAGGTAAGTGAGCTTGTACATCATTAGTGATAACAAGAGGTAGGGAGAGAGACGAGGTAAGAGCTTCTAGGGCCACAAATCGGGTTTTATCATTCCCAGAATATGTATTATTAACAGATAGGTATATATTATTCTTAATTTTATTTCTTATGGTATGTAGTGTATTCTTAAAAACGCTATTAATCTCATCGGGCGGAATAACAACAACGACTTGCCCCTCACCAGCTTGGAAAACATTACCCTCTAAAAGGTCTTTCAAGAACAAATAGCATTGTCCCTTTCCAGCACGTCTTTTGCCAAGGCTGAGGAGTTGCGACAAGCGTCCATAGGCCCTCCGGTCAGTTGGAAAGCACAAGAAGCTGGGGCTATCCTCAAGGTCGAGTCTAACTCCAGAAATCATCCGAATATTCTGTTGTTTGCAAGCAACATGCATGCGTACGGCACCGGCGAGTGTATTCCGGTCAGAGATAGCTATGGCTTCGTAACCAAGGTTTTTGGCTTGTGTTGCGAGCTCATGTGGGTGGGATGCCCCCCTCAGGAAGCTGTAATTAGTTGTGACCTGAAGTTCGATGTAGGGATGCATATCATTTATGTAAAGAAACCGTGGATATACCAGGTCGGATGGTTGTCAGGGTAGTACAATCCTTCACGGTATAGCCAATAGCGTTTACCGTCTTTGTCTTCAATCCGGTAATAATCTCTGACGTCGTTGTTCAGGGGTTTTGTTTTCCACATATTTCCCCTTATTAGCCACCATTCGGGAGTAATGCGTTCTGGCCCTTCCGCAGCTATCACACGACGCTGATGATTTTGCCAATAAAACAGAAACGGTGGGCCATCGGGAATTTCCGCGATCACATCGATTCGCAAGGGATGAACCAGAAGTTGAAGAGGACGTGACGGACAATGAGTTGGTCCCCCCCAGTCTTGTTTCACTCCACTCGGTATCGATGCAGTAGAAACTTCTCGAGAAGCTAGTTCAGGTAAGTGCCTTTCTACCGGTTCCAGGCGGGTAACGTTATCGGAACCCAATCGGCCGACTAGTCTGTCCAGTAGTTTGATTACATTTTCCGTCTGTTCGGCGATAGAATTAATATTCAGTCCCGTTTGCCGGACTTTAAGTGGATTGGTTTCGGAAGCTGATAACACTATTGCGTCAATCCCAAGGCCAGGATCGATTATCTCTAGCTTTTCCCTAAACAACATAGATAAATGAGTCGGATCTCGTCTCGGTTGGCTGGTGCTGATTTGTACTTTCCCAGTTGATTTATCTACTCGATACAACGTGAGCACGAGACGTCTTGCGCCTTGATTGGCTTGTTCTAAATCAGTGCACAAGCTAACGACAAGCCGATTAAGGGCAGCCTCGATATCTTCTCTCCGGCCGATAGGATCTATAAAGGCTAGGTATTTTGAGAAAGTAGATCGGCCCCGTTGGGGAGATAGTGACTCCTCCAAATCTCCCAGTGCTTGGTCTAGGCGATGTAGCACAGATTTGCCAAATCGTCTGGTGATGGGAGCTCTTGGTATTCTATAAAGATCGCCGATACTCAAGAGTCCCATTCTTTCCAGTCCTTCAATGATATCGCATTCGAGTCGAAGTCCCTTCATAGGAAGTTCCGCTATACAGTTACGAATGTCTTCATTTGTATTGGAAATAAACCAAAGTTTGGTCTGGGGATCAGTTTTATAACGAGCTAGGGCCCAAGCGGCACCCGGTGTAGAGGCGAGGCCTGCACGGGCTTGGTAGCCTATATTTTTTAGCAGGTAAAAGAGGTCTTCGAGAAGAGCTTCTTCACTACCAAACAAGTGCGCGCAGCCAGTTATATTCAGCCATAGTCCGGTATTCCATAGACTGACATTACTGGGTGTGTTGTCAAAAGTATCAATAGCTACCCAAGGAGTGTACCGTTCACAGATCTCTCTAAGTATGTTCAGAGCTTTGAGATCGGCTGTTGGGTCAGCTTGATGGACGGTGAGCGATGGATAAAGCGTTCGAGCATCCGCTAGAGATTGTTTTGGCACAATGCCTACCGCTTGGGCCACAGAGTTGACAGCAGTGATCCGCTGTCCACCATGAGTACAAGTGATTGTAGCCAAAGGTTTATCTATCATTTTGTCGGAAGGATTAGCTTGCGATTTTCCATAGGCTCTGTGATTGATCCGATCTATTGCAAAGGTCGGTAACCACAGAGAGATCACTCGTCTCATTATACCATTCCACCTGCCAGGACCTAGGTTGCCCAGCGCCTTCTAGTTTTTCCCCACTTGCCGCACTGAGACGACAGCGCTGTAGTTCTAAATGCCATTGGGGTACACCTAATCCCACACCATGTGCTGGCGTTATGCTGGGTGCCGAGG
>PTLH01000046.1 GCA_002938035.1 Alphaproteobacteria bacterium MarineAlpha3_Bin6 | reverse complement strand
ATTAATACATCAGTTCGTCATCTTCACCACCACCTGGAAGGACTAGCTGACCTTCATCGGAGAGGGTTTTAGCGGTGTCCATTACGCCGGATCGTGCTTGGTCAACCTCACTTTTACGAACTGCTCCAAGGGCCTCCATGTCCTCCTCCATAATTTTACCCGCTCGTTCCGACATATTTCCAAAGAACAATTGCCTGATTTCGTCTTCCGCTCCTTTTAAAGCCATTGCCAACTGCTCTTTTTCAACTTGTCGCATTAAAACTTGAATGCCTGCCGGATCAACTTTTACCAGGTCCTCAAAAGTAAATAACAGGTTGGTAATTTTTTCTGCGCTATCGGCATTCTTTTTCTCCAATGCACCCATAATCCGTTGCCCTGTCGTGCTATCAAGGGCATTAACAATTTCCGCCATCTGTTGATGGGGATCCTTACGCGATGTTTGCCCAAGGCTGCTCATAAATTCTATCCTCAGAGTTTTCTCAATACCTTCCAATATATCTCGCGAAACTGCTTCCATTCGTAATAAGCGCATTATTACTTCATTAGCAAAATTTTCAGGTAACTCTGCTAGGACTTTTGCTGCATGATCGGACTTAATTTTTGATAATACTACAGCAACTGTCTGAGGATATTCATTCTTTAGGTAATTGGCCAAAACTTCTTCGTTGACATTATATAGCTTTTCCCAAATTGTGCGACCGGCCGGCCCGCGCATTTCGTCAAGGATCCCGGCGGCTTGGTCCCCGTCCAATGCAGCAAGAAGAAAACGTTCGGTAGAATCTGCTGTACCCAGGAGCGAACCGGTAGACGACAGTAAGTCGGCAAATTCAATAAACAGTAATTCGACTACTCCAGGCTCTATATTGCCTAGAGAGGACATGGCAGAGGTTATTTCCCTGATTTCCTCGTGTTCCATATTTTCGAAAAGCGCAGATGAACCCTCTGTCCCCAGCGATAACATAAACATCGCTGCCTTTTCAGTCCCTGTTAGTGCATGGAATCTCTCCTGCACCCTTTGTTCAGCGCGTTCCGTCATGTCTAAACCCGAGATGTTAGTAGTTTGTCATACTCAAGCCAATTTATTACCAGAATGTTTACAATGTACTCAAACTTAAAAAAGTAAATTTTTTCAAAAATTAAAGACTTCTAGGTTATGAAGATACCTGCGACTGTGATCATTACCTTTTTGCGCCATAATCAAGATATTTTCAAGAAAACTTCTCCAGAGTTTTAACAAGCAATATTTTTCTTTGGAAGGTTAGCTTTAATTAATACAATTTGTTGGTTCCGAATTTGTTGTCTATTCGTAAAAGTGGTGATTGTGTTAAGTATTTTGGGTAGCTGGCTTTATAAATTTAGTCGATTCACAAATAATTCGACTGGTTTCTTCCCAAATTTGGAGCAACGGCAACTGATCAACCGTAAACCAACCCAAGTCCATTGCGTCGTCTCCAGCTTTGGGCGTCCCCGAGACGTATAAAGCCGCATAGTCAATTAATGTTGCATGGTACTTAATTTGTCCTTCCTCATCTGTAACGATTGAATCCACAACGTCTATAAGGCCTAAAATCTTAATACGGAGAGAGGTTTCCTCTTGAATTTCTCTACATGCAGTATCCTTGGTTGTTTCCCCCAACTTTTGTCGTCCACCGGGTATACTCCATTCTCCAAGTCGGGGCGGCTTCGCCCGTTGAACTAGCATAAAATGATTTTCTTTCCATACCACAACTCCTACTCCAACAAATGGATATTCGAGGTAAAGCCTATTTTCACTTTTGGGTATATTTATCGTCATAATTGGAGCAGCGTTACGTAGTTTACGCGTGTTGTGGCGCGATATTCATTTAGATGGTAACTTTTCTTGAACATGGAACATGTCGGTTATCTAACTTTAGATCAAGAGCAACAGTAGCATGGAACAAGGTGTTGTGGAGTATATCATATTTAGAACGGGTGAAATAATCTTCTCAGATTGAGACGATGAAAATTGCGTGTATATTGTCCGGGACGTGCTCTTTGAAAGAGTATAAAAACTGTGGAAAGGGAATTTCTTTTAGGGACATTAAGAAAGGTGAAATATCAGCGAATAGTCTTTGGTAGTTTCCGAGCCTCGTATGGCCAAAGAGATTAAGGTAAGAACGATAGACCTACAAATGGTTAAGAGAAAGAGATAAGAAAGTAGTCCATGGGTTTGAGACTTGTCTTGGAATATATTAAATAATGTTAGGTCTGCAGTTGCAAATCGTTTGGCTAATCCAGGCTCTTAGAAGTTGGGCTAAATAGGAAAAGAGATGTTAAAGTTCAAATGGCAATCGTATAAAAACATTGAAATAACATTGGTTAAATTTTTTTCATAATGGTTAGACAAAAACTGAAAAGTTCCGGAACGGTTTCTGCAAAGAAGCTGATCCCAAGGATACGCAGATATTTCTTAGCGGGTTTTCTTGTTACTGCTCCGCTTGGAATTACGGCTCTTATCGCCTGGTGGATTATCAATTTTATTGATGAGTGGGTTACTCCACTTGTCCCGACTAAATATAACCCAGAGACCTATCTCCCTTTCAGTCTTCCCGGTCTAGGGCTTCTAATACTATTCATCTCACTCACTCTGATTGGCGCTCTTACGGCGGGGCTAATGGGACGTTGGGTAGTCCGTACAGGTGAACGAATTCTCAATCGGATGCCGGTGGTTAGAAGTGTTTATTCAGCTATTAAGCAGATTTTCGAGACGATCTTAGCACAGCAATCGAATGCGTTTAGAGAAGCAGTCTTAATAGAGTATCCCAGGCGAGGCATTTGGGCCATTGGTTTCATTACAGGAACTACAAAAGGAGAGGTGCAGAACCTTACCTTAGAGGAGACTGTAAATATATTTTTACCGACAACACCTAATCCCACATCAGGTTTTTTGTTGTTCGTGCCGCGGGAAGAGGTTGTGCCCTTGGATATGTCAGTGGAAGAGGCTGTAAAGATGGTTATTTCTGGGGGTATTGTTACACCACCTGACCGTCGATCTACAGAAAAGCAACAGCAACCGATAGTTTCGTCGGGGACATACGAGGAAATGGATATTTTGAGAGAAAAGGACAAGGCGCCTATTCTTGTTTCAAAACGTAAAATCTAGGGAAATATAGAACTAGCCACTATCCTATTTTAAGAAACTTAACTCCCGAGTCCTGTTCAAATAGATAAAGCAGTAAGCGCAGGTGCCGCCCCCGGTCAGTCAAGAGGTTCGGGTCTTTTTCTAATATTAATTTAGCGTCGGTCTGGGCCGTTTGGATGAGGTTAGCGTGTTCTATAAAGTCTACTAACTTATATTCAGGAAGTCCGCTCTGCCGGGCACCCATTAGATCTCCAGCACCTCGCAAGTAAAGGTCTCTCTCTGCGATGAGGAACCCATCCTGGGTTTTTCTAATTGTCTCAAGCCTATCTCTTGCAAGCGCAGATGGGTTCCCGGTATATAGAAGCAAGCACGAGGACTTTTGTGAACTACGGCCAATTCGACCTCTCAATTGGTGTAATTGGGCTAATCCAAATCTCTCAGCATGCTCAATAACCATGACTGTTGCCTCCGGAACGTCAACCCCTACCTCTACGACCGTGGTTGCGACCAAAACATCAGTACCTTTTTTAGAAAAGCTTTTCATAACAGCATCTTTTTCTGATCCTTTCATTTTACCATGGATTAATGCGACACGGTCTCCAAACAATGATTGCAAATTGAGAAACCGTTCCTCTGCAGCCGCTAGGTCTAGCACCGCCGATTCTTCAATCATAGGGCAAACCCAATAAACTTTTGTCTCCCTGGATATTGCCCTCTCTACGGCAGCAATAACTTCATTTAGACGTGAAACGGGAATGGTTCTGGTATCTATTGGTAATCGACCGGTAGGCTTTTCTGTTAAACGGGAGACTTCCATATCACCGTAAGTGGTTAGCGTAAGAGTGCGGGGGATGGGTGTTGCGGTCATTACTAGTAAATCTACTGATTGCCCTTTTTCTACAAGTGACATTCTCTGATGGACGCCGAACCGATGTTGTTCGTCGATTACTGCCATAGCTAGGTCTCGAAACACGACACCTTCTTGAAACAAGGCATGTGTACCCACCACCAATTGTGTGTCACCACTTGAGAGATTATCAAGTATTGACTGCCGTTTTTTACCTTTATCGCGACCAGTATATAGTGCAGCTCTAATTCCAGCGTCTTCTACTAAAGATTTGATTGTATCAAAATGCTGTTGAGCCAGGATTTCTGTTGGTGCCAAAAAGGCTGTCTGATAACCTGCTTCAATTGCTATTGTCATTCCAAGAAGTGCGACAATGGTTTTTCCACTTCCGACATCACCCTGAAGCAGGCGGTTCATCCTTAGGCTCGAAGACATGTCAGCGGTGATTTCATCTAATGCTACTTTTTGAGAATGGGTCAGCTTGAAAGGGAAAGCTTTCTCGACTTTCTTGAGTAATGTGTAGGTAGAGTTCATAGCCCGTCCTGGGGTTCGACGCATCTGGCCACGAATTAACCTTAGAGCTAGTTGGTTAGCGAGGAGTTGGTCATAGGCTAGACGTTGCCGTGCGGGAGATGTTGGCTCTAGATCTGATTGATGTTCTGGAGTATGGATTAGTAATACAGCTCGTTTCCAGGTAGGCCAATCCTGACGATTTAAATATGCTGGGTCCTGCCATTCTGGGAAATCAGGTATGTTTTCTAAAGCATTTTGTATGGCCTTTGAGAGTACCTTTAGTGATAAACCTTGAGTTAGCCGATATATAGGTTCTACAGCTTTAATACTATCCAGTTCGGCAAGAGTAACGATATGATCGGGGTGGCTCATCTGCAGATCTTGACCAAATTTTTCTACGGTCCCGCTAATTACCCGGATTTCTCCTTCTGGTAGGACACGCTTCAAATACGTTTTGTGACTATGAAAAAATATTAATGATATTTGCCCTGTTTCGTCTGAACAAATAATCTTGTAAGGGAGGCGACGATTTGGCGGAGGAACGTGTTGGTTGATAGTAACGGTTAGTGTCGCAATTGCGCCTGGCTTAACTTCAAAAACCTTAGGCGCGTAGCGGCGGTCTATAAGACCAGAGGGAAGATGCCACAAAAGGTCTACCAAATTTTCACCGGCAATCATTTTGATAAGCTGAGATATCCGCGGACCAATACCTGGCAGCGAAGTAACAGAAGCAAAAAGCGAATATAGGGGTTCTGGTCGCATCGTTAACCCTGTTCCAATGAATCAGTCTTTGGGGCTGACAGAATACTACCAAAGATTTATATCGTTGCACTGTAAACTAGTACACAACCATGAATTTAAAATGGATGATTTTAGAAAACGTCTTCTGTACAAAGCTAGCCATCGTGGCATGAAGGAAGCCGATAGGTTGATTGGTGACTTTGCCCTGGCCAGAATAGGTACTCTCTCCGAGAGCCAGCTTACTTCCTTTGACCTATTATTGGACGAATCTGATAACGATCTGCTCAAATGGATTATGGAAAGAGAAGAGATCCCGGGGTGGGTCGATTCAAACCTGATAACAGAGATTATCAATTTTAATAATGAACAATAGGGCTATGGACCAGATAGTGGCCACAAATCAATTTTCAGAAAGTATTCTCTATGCTGGTGTACCTGAAGGATATGAATGTCTGGTAATTCCAGAGCTTGTTTCTGCAGGTGACACTGTTTTGTTCGTTCTTCGCGATGACAAGCGTATCTCAACGGTGGCAGCTGGGCTCCAATTTTTTGCTCCTGAAGTCGAGGTGATCCAGCTGCCTGCGTGGGACTGCTTACCTTATGATCGAATTTCTCCGAGGAATGACATTGTAGCAAAACGAATTTTTGGGCTTACTGAGTTGATAGTAAATCGTTCTACTAATAGACGAATTATCTTATTGTCCGTGTCCGCATTTCTCCAGCGGGTGCCGGCTCGTTCGGTTTTCAAAGATACTGTATTAACAATATCGAAAAAGGATGAGTTTTCCCGAGACAACCTATTGGAATACTTAGATAAAAATGGCTATGGACGGACAGAAACCGTCATGGAACCAGGAGAATATGCTTTGCGAGGAGGAATTATCGATTTATTTCCACCTGGGCAAAAACATCCTGTTAGATTGGATATTTTTGGAGATGATTTGGAGAGCATAAGGACCTTTGACCCTCTAAGCCAATTATCCAGTGGAACGTTAAAGGAATTTTCGTTACGTCCTGTACAAGAATTTTGGCTAGATAATGATTCAATCATCCGATTTCGAACAGGATATCGGGAGCTTTTTGGAGCAATAAAAGAGACCGATCCACTTTACGAGGCGGTCTCTGACGGGCGGACCCACATGGGAATGGAACACTGGTTACCGCTTTTTCATAAAAAGCTCGAAACAGTTTTAGATTATGTCCCTCTAGGGTCCATTGTCCTGGACTACCAAATACCAGATGCATGCAATTCCAGATGGGAGTTGATTTTTGATTGTTATGATGCTCGTTCAACAATTACGGCTAAAAATCATGTCTTTTCTTCCATGTTATATAATCCGCTACCGGTTAATCGCCTATATCTCGATAGAAATGAATTAAGTTCATTGGTGAATACTCGGCAGGTAATCCAACTGCAACCTTACTCTGCGCCCGACACATCTGATCGAATTATTGACAAAGGTGGCAAGCCAGGTCGCAATTTTTCAGATGTGAGAGCGCGGCAAGATATAAATGTTTTCGGGGTATTAAAAGAGTATATTGATACCGAAGTGCGAGCTGGAAGGCGAACCATTCTAGCGTGTCATTCTCATGGTTCACGTGATCGCATGATCTCTGCAATTGCAGACTACGGGATAGCCGCATCGAAGACCGATGCCAATTGGAAATCGATAGAAACACAAGACACCTCAATTGTTAACGCAGTGGTAATGCCAATTGAGAGAGGTTTTCGTACTTCTGTTTTGAACGTAATTGGTGAGCAGGATATATTGGGAGAACGCCTATACAATCCCAGTAAGAGAAAAATCAAGCAAGAAAACTTTATTGCAGAGACATCGGTTCTGAGTGCGGGTGACCTAATCGTTCACGCTGAACATGGTATCGGAAGATTTGATGAACTTGTTATGTTAACGATAGCTGGCGCAAACCATGACTGTTTAGTTCTTGTCTATAGTGGAGGTGATAAACTCTTCCTTCCCGTTGAAAACATTGATGTAATATCGCGGTATGGCCAGGATGGGAGTGATGTAAGGCTCGATAAGCTAGGCGGCTTGGGATGGCAAGCGAGGAAATCTAAACTAAAAAAATTGATTCGTGAGACAGCCGAAAAATTGATTGCGGTCGCCGCCGCACGCCAATTGGAAGAGGGCGAAGTTTATCGACCAGATAAAGGAGCTTATGACGAGTTTTGTACTGGCTTCGCTTTCGAAGAAACAGAAGATCAGGCTCAAGCCATAAACGACGTGATTAATGACATGTCGACCGGCAGGCCTATGGATAGGTTAATCTGCGGTGATGTTGGCTTTGGTAAGACAGAAGTTGCCCTTCGAGCAGCATTTGTGGTGGCTCTGGAGGGTAAGCAAGTTGCGGTACTGGTTCCAACGACTTTGTTAGCTCGTCAGCATTTTCAGGTATTCAACAAAAGGTTTGCTGAGTTTCCAGTTCGGATTTGCGAGTTATCTCGGCTTGTTTCCGTACATGACCTAAATGAGACTAAGCAGGGGTTGGCTGATGGCACCATTGATATAGTAATTGGGACCCACGCACTTCTTTCTAAGGAGATTAAGTTTCATCGTCTGGGTCTTCTAATCATTGATGAGGAACAACATTTTGGGGTTACACATAAGGAGCGCATCAAACAATTAAAGAGTAGTGTTCATGTCCTTACACTAACTGCTACGCCAATACCGCGAACACTTCAACTAGCGCTTACGGGTATCCGAGATCTAAGTTTAATCACTACACCGCCAATTGATAGGCTCGCCGTCCGAACATTTATTTTACCAAAGGATCCGATGGTACTAAGCGAAGCAATTCAACGGGAAAGGAATCGCGGTGGCCAAATATTTTACGTATGTCCACGTATCAAGGACATTCCGCGGTTACGAACTGAGCTTTCAGAATTAGTGCCCGGTGTTAAAGTTGCCGTAGCGCATGGCCAACTCTCTCCCAAAAATTTAGAGATGGTAATGTCGGCCTTTTATGAAGGAGCATTCGACTTACTACTTACCACGAATATTATAGAGTCTGGCCTTGATCTTCCAACCGTAAATACGATCATTATTCATCGCGCAGATCAATTTGGATTATCACAATTGTATCAACTTAGGGGCAGAATTGGTCGCTCAAAGGTTAGGGGTTATGCCTATTTGACCTTGCCAGAAAATCAGAAATTGACAGTAACCGCGGAAAAACGCTTAGGGGTTATGCAGCGGCTTGATAACCTCGGTGCTGGGTTCATGCTCGCAAGCCACGATCTTGATATTAGGGGAGCGGGCAATCTTTTGGGAGACGAGCAGTCTGGACATATCCGAGAAGTGGGGATTGAATTATACCAACAAATGTTGGAGGTCGCGGTTGCTGAATCAAAGGTGGCTAGCAGTCAACCAGAGCTTGACCAGAATCAGTGGGTGCCCCAAATTGACGTAGGAATACCGGTTCTTATCCCTGCTGATTATATTCCCGACCTTGGCGTTAGGATGTTGCTTTATCGCCGAATTGCAGCCTTGAATAATCGTGCAGAAATGGATAGCTTTGCGGCTGAGTTGATTGACCGATTTGGTGTGCTGCCACCGGAGGTTGAAAATCTACTTTCTACAGTAAATATTAAACGCCTCTGTCACACTGCCGGGATTGAAAAATTAGAAGCCGGTCCAAAGGGTGCTACTATCTCTTTTAGAAATAATGTATTTGCAAATCCTGCTGGATTAATAGACTTCATCACCTCACAATCTGGAACAACAAAACTCCGCCCGGACCATAAATTGGTATTTAGACGAAATTGGGATGAAGAGCCCGATCGATTGACGGGTGTCCAATATCTCGCACGACAGTTGGCTGAGATTGCCCAAACACCAGTCACACGGAATTAAAGAGTTTGAGGGCAGTGGCAAATAGTTCTCGTTGCCGTTCTTCAGAATCCTTTAACAAACAGCTTATTTTCTGTGGCTCTTGCACACCAGATATAGAGAACAAATATCAATCCAGAGGTTAATTGGCACGCTCTTTAGCCCCTTGCGGAACGATATGACTAGAGCCTTAGTATTAGAAAAGAATTTAAAAATACCCCGGTGATACTTCAGCGGGTATCATTCGTGACGTATTGTCGATTATTTGCATTAACTGGCTAAAACGCGTTTATTCAATAGCTGAAATTTCTGTCGCTTTTAGGCCTTTAGTCTCTTCAATTGGCTGATAACTAACTTTTTGGCCTTCATTTAGTTCTTGTAGTCCAGATTCCAAGACATCGGTAATGTGTACAAAGACATCTTTCTCTCCTTCGTCGGGGACAATAAACCCAAAACCCTTTGTCTTGTTGAACCACTTGACTATGCCTGTAGCCATAACCAACCCCCTCCCTACATTTGTTCGACTTAACGCCATTCCCATGCAATCAAGGCTAAAGTCGTCAGCACCTTTATCTAGTAGTAGTATCCTCCCTAAATCTAAATTTATAACAGCTAACGTCCAGCGGTAATTCTTAATGCATGCGATCTTATGCTATACGCATCTACTTTCAAGTAACAAGCGAAAAAATGCTTGCTGAGATTTAAGCAGATCTAAGCTGCTTCCCGCAACTGCAATTTGATGGTAACTACCTGGTACACATTTAGGCCAGTAATTTGTGCAATTTCGGAAAATCGAAGAGACGTTTCATTCAATAAAACTTGTGCGTGCTTAACTGGATGTCGTCGTGCCTTTCCAAATTTATACTGTCTTAATTTTCTCACTGTTTTTTTTTGCTCGGACCGATCGAGGCCCCTATTCTGCGCGTCCTTAACAGCGGATTGCCAACGGGCCTTATCCAATGCTTCATTATGGGAGTTTTTTAATACATTGGAAACCACATGAGGATAGTCATGAAAATTTCTGGCACGGGACGATCGGCTAACATTTCGTTCCGACGGCGGAAAACCCATGGCCTCCTTTAAAGATATCTTGTATTTTGCTGCAATACGATGAGCAGCTGCAAGAGCATTTGTTCGCTCACCATCGAATTCACTACTACTCACTAGTTCGAGTAAGTTTGTGAGACGGGCCTTGTCAACACTAGTTAAGCTACCGGAGATAATTTTGATCCATCAAATTCAAAACCACTAAATAAATAACGTATAGCCTAACATACTTGTCAGGAAAACAGGTTAATGCCTTTAGAGTTTCAGGTAAAAAAACGCATAATTGTTTAACGTTAATTCATTAAATAAACCTCTAAGCTAATTCCAGATATCTGATGGCAATTGCAATCGTAATATTGATTAATGTGAGTGCAAATAATAAGACGCCAGCCGTTTCCCAAACACCGGTGGTGGTTACAATTATAGCGATCGCTGGTGGGCCAAAAAATTGACCGCATTGAGACCCTTGATAGAGTAGTCCATTTGTTGCTCCCAGTTGAGCCGGTGTTGGTGTATGGAATGTTGTTCCACTAATCAATGCAGCGGGTTGCAAACCACCGAGAAAAGAGAAAACGAGGATCATACCGTATCGAAAATTGTCCGGGAAAGAGTCTGAAAAAATTAGTAAAGACGATATTCCCATTGCTGAGCTTCCAATGGTTATAATTGTCCAACGAGCCATTCCTTTATGAACTAGCCAGCTTCCAAACCAATTTCCAGGAATATTTACAGCTATAGCGGTGGCCGCAAGAATAGCGGCAATTCCAATTTTAAGCTCCCGCTCTTCCATGACGAATGTAGGCAGCCAGACCATAATAGCCATCCATTGAAAAGTGTATGTCATGAAAGCAATTGCTAAAAGACACGGTCCCAATTTTGTGACGGTTGTTTTGACGTGTCGCCAGGGTGTCACTGTTCTTTTTGGTATTGGTCTAAGTTCTGGCACAATAGTACGTTGAAAAATAGCGAAAATTCCAAGCGAAAATAATGCCGTTCCTATCCAGAGGGATCTCCATCCAAAGGGTTCCAATAAAATGGGTGCCAAAACGACTGCCAGCGTCATTCCAATTGGAGTTGTACTACTCCATAAGCTAACGGCGGCGGCACGCTCTTTTTCGGATACCATCAGGGCAATTAAGGCAGGTCCTGCAACAAAAATCGAAGCATAGCCTATCCCTTCTAAAACACGAGAACATAACAAAATCTCAACACTACCTGAAAAAGATCCCATGACGCTAGCTAGTGGTAGAATAATAAGTGAAACAGTGATTACTCGTCCTGGTCCTATACGATCGGCCAAAAGTCCAACAGCGATACCGATGATGGTTCCAAGAGCATTAAAGATTGAAACAACCCAACCAGCCGTTA
Organism: Alphaproteobacteria bacterium MarineAlpha3_Bin6; assembly: GCA_002938035.1. Lineage (GTDB taxonomy): Bacteria > Pseudomonadota > Alphaproteobacteria > Rhodospirillales > UBA2165. The sequence continues at coordinate 4,328 of PTLH01000046.1, read as the reverse complement.
CTAGGTCCATTTCCAATTCTGACCGAATAAATGGCAGTGCCGGTGGTACTTTTCCAATATAGAAAGCTGTGCTTATACCAATGCAGATTATAATAATTATATGGTGCCACTGGGTTCGGGTGGCAGTGATTTTCTGCATTACAGCTAACTCATCCTTTATAAGACGTAAATTAAAAATCTAATTTACTGACAAAAATCAATATTATGGTCAAGGCCACTCAGAACCGGTGTATCCAAGGTGACTAAATTAGATCGGAGGTATCTGGGATTTAATGTATTAACTACTAATATTAAAATTAGCAGTGAGATAATATTATCTTAAATTGTTTTGATATGAATGGGTGGAACTTGCCTCATTTAAACTATTGTAGAAAATGATTTAATATAATTCGATGATTAAAGGCGATCCCCCAAGAGCTTATCGCGAGCTTAGTTCTAATTTAGAGTTTTCTCCAAAACGCCGCTGCCTGTGAGAACCCATAAGATTAAATGCTTCTGAGAAAGCTTCTCTTTCTGATTTGAAACGAGCAGGAATCATACAAAAGTATACGTTATCAAATAGTACCCATTCTTCTGTTGTATTTTGAAAATACACCGAGTAGCGCACCTTGTGCTCTCTCAAAAAAATTTATAATTAGAGAGGGTTACGGTGGATTTGTTACTAATCAATTAAGGAGTTGGGTTATATTGACATTTTTTTAGTGATTTAGTGACGGATGAGGGATTCTAAAAGAACAGATATTAGATTTAGATGGCCATTCTATAGGTATTGCCGTCGCGCTCAATCCGCCCAAATTCCGGTGTTTGGAAATGGGCTGGAAGAAACATGGTGTTAGTGTTGGCATACTCATTAAGCAGGCTCAACCGAGTGAACCGTGATTGTTCGGCCTTTATTCAAAAATTAGTGGACCATTTTGAATGTGCTAATTGTACAGGATGATGAATGACATCACCTGACAAGATTGCTTTTTTGCCATTGGACTCAACATGTATAATAACGTTACCTGGGGTGTGGCCGAAAGCGGGTTCCAGGTAAATGCCGGTCTCGACTATATGACTGCTTGTTACGAATACTGCCTGCCCTGAATTTATGACGGGAAGGATACTATCTTCGTACGAGCCATAAAGAACGTTCTCACTTTGACCTGACTTAACAATTTGATTCCAATATTGAAATTTCTTTTCAGCAAAAAGATACTGTGCCTTTGGAAAAGTTGGGATCCATCGTCCGTCATCCAGTCTGGTGTTCCAACCTACATGATCCGAGTGAAGGTGAGTACACATCACATAGTCAATATCTTCTGGTTTTACGCCAACTGCTGCTAAATTATCCAAAAATGGCCCGCTTTGCATGTGCCAGGCGGCTCGGGTTGGACGATTTTTGTCATTTCCGCAACATAGATCTACTAGGATAGTATGAGAGCTGGTTCGAACGAGAAAGGAATGGAAACTTAATAAAAGGTCTTGAGAATCTTTCCCAAAGTGTTGGGGTGCCAACAGCAGCCTAGATTTTCTGATCACGTCTGGCGTTGCATCTGGAAAGATAACATTAGCCGGGAAGGGGATATGTTCTAAATCGACAATGCGATTGATTAATGTAGAACCAACGTCACAGGCATCTCTCGTTGCATCCCACTTGAGGTTTTGCTGGGTTATATTACCATCGGACAAGTTTTTTCCTAGTTTATCTCTACAAATTTATTCGCCTAATTTGCACTCCAAATTCCATTTAATTTGTGCTCTAGTCAGTAGTCTACCGATCGGCAGTTTATCCTTTTTCGCACGCTTGCGCACAGCTTTTTTCAAAAGCTCATTCAGTTCCTTACTCAGATCTTCATTTGATAACATGATGGATAATGGAAGGTCTAATGTGGCATTACGTTCCCTACCTTTCCCAACCTTATTTTTTTTGGAAGAAGTATCGTTAAAAACGGCGGCCCAGCCTGACCTGTATTCATCCGTTGAAACACTGGAAAAATAGCTTGTTGGACGAGCTGGCGCGGAGCTTTTATTTGTCTTAGTACTTGTGGAAGAAGAATTATCACTCGAAGTTTCTGTTTTGGTCGGAGAGTTTTTGTCAGCTACTTTCTTGCTGTTTTCTGAACTATTTTTTGTTTCGTCTGAACTCATATCCTTGATTACCTTAGTTAATGTAGAAAAAGTTAGATGGTATTGATGGTAGCGCTTATCAACCCCCCCGCAATACACTATGGCGCTTTTTGTTAGTTATGATGCAATTAAATTCCTTGCGTACGTTTTACGCTTGGACCTTTTTAAATAATTCAAGCCAAGTAAAAACTTCACAAAAGCACAATTACAGTTAGGCCTGATTATGTTACAGTAAATTCTATAATGAAATAGGGAGATTTAGAATGATTGATGAAATAGTCCCCGAAAAAATGGAATCAGCTCTTAATCTAAATTTTTTGTCACATGGTACATTGGAGTCTAAGGATTTAGAGCACTCAAGAAAATTCTACGAGGAGTTTCTTGGTTGTGATGTTGTAAGAACTAGCCCGATATCATTACTAATTAGGCTAGGTGGCGACCATACCTATGCGGTTGTAGAACAGAAAAAACGTAAGGATGTAATGGGGCTCCTCTACCATAATGGCTTTGATTTAGAAACCCAAGAAGAAGTAGATGAGGCTCATAAAGTTGTTGTGGAGCAAGCTGAAAAATGGGACTTGCACAAAATTACTAAACCTATCCTACAGCATGGCACCTACAGCTTTTATTTTTGGGACATGGATGATAACTGTTGGGAAATTCTCACTAATCCGAAGGGCGGTTATAGCTGGTTATTTGAGCAAGGCGATCAAGAAGGTAAGGGGCATTTAGATAAGAAATTTGAGCGACCCGGCGTTAAACAATAGATTTTCAGCCGTTTGAGTTTTTTTGATATCAGGGGATGTTGTGAGAATATTAACTAAAGAGATGGATGGTTTTGGCCACCTCGGGTTGTTTCTAGAAGGTTGACAAGTTCTATATTTAATGGTCGCACCAGATCTGGAGCAATCTTTAAATATGGAAAGCTTTGCAAAATCTTCCGATACAAATTTACTTAGCAATAGTTGTGGTGGTCCTAGCAGGACAAATTTTAATGTATAAAAAAATAACCTACACAAAGTTAGTTAGTTTAAAATATGCCGTTATATGCCTTTATTAACTTAAAAGTGACTAACCTGTTCAACTAATGTATCTGTGCTTTATCAAGAGAATGTATGTCATCGCGACCCCCATTCAACTTAAAATCAGCTTAATATCTTCCATTTTTGATGAGGTCGTATTTTTCTCTTGTTATCAATTTATGTCTACTACCCAATCCATAGCACAGGCCTATTGGTTATCAATCAAATACTCTAAATGGTCATTAGAACGGACGGCGGCAAAACGAACAGGGTCTTCTTTTGTAGATGAAAAATTGTAAGGAAAACCCTTAGGGATTTCTATAATATCACCGGTGGATACTTTCTTGGAATCGTTTCCGACGGTAAAATCCATTGAGCCTTCGAGCACATAATAGAATTGCTCGTGGTTACTATTTTGGTGGTCCTCTTTATAGCCATTTGGAAGCTCGTATAGGCCGAATGCGGAGCGAGGGCCCTCAATCCCAGTTATTGATGTTCCAACCTTAAATGGGGATTCTAGTGATTCTAGCAGCCGATAATAACAATCGGGGACACCGTCGACAATAGCCTGTGATTTGCCTTCTTTCTTTTTGTGCTCACCAGAATCGATGATCTTTTGAGAATCGGCCATAGTAGGAGCTTTGTCAGGCAATGCCTCATCTTCGGCGACACCGACTACCGTCCATGTTTGATCCTTTATGTATAAGTATGCTAAGGGGTCGTCCTCCGTTGCCTTCATAGAATGGCGAGCATTTGGAGGTACTAAAACGAAGGTGCCCGGTTTTACCACTCTCCTATCTTTTCCGACTACTGCATTTATCTTTCCAAGCACTGGGAAAATCAATAGTTCGTTAGGATGGTAGTGCAGCTCAGATCCCGTTCCCGCTCGTTTTTGATTTAGGCAATAATAAAGGTACTTGCCTTCGATGATAGGAGCTTCGGCTGTTGAAAGATGTGGAGTTAGAAGTACATTCTCGTATTCTTCAAAACGGTGAAATGGCATAGATATTTCCCTTCTAAATGTTTTGATGCGCACCCAATCCATAGCTTATTTAATATATCTTGCGCACTCCAGCGTAGCACCCTAAGAATGAAACTTAACAGGTGAGAATATCAAGGTGCAGCTGATGAGTTCCCCAAGTGGCGTATAGCAGGGGGCAGAATATAGCTGGGTTGGTTAGACGCAGGGTAGCTGAA
>PTLH01000045.1 GCA_002938035.1 Alphaproteobacteria bacterium MarineAlpha3_Bin6 | reverse complement strand
CACACATGTGCCCCGCTCCGGAATCATTGGAAACGGAAACGGCGAGTCTTTTTGACAACGCTATCGTCCATTGCGGTTCATGCTTCAGCTCATCCTGATGATTGCCGTCCTGAAGTGGGAAGATTGCTTCAGGTACAACGGCAGCAATGTCTGAACGCCAGTGTGTTTCCTGAGGACCCAAAAAGAAAACAGGAACTCTGCCCGCAGAGGTTTGTATTTGTGCCAGCTGAATAAATTTCTTTAACGGCCAGCATTTTGGTTTTCCTCCAGAACCTGGCAACAATCCAACGTATATGGGTCCTTCGGGAAGTAACTGTTGTGTAGCTGGAAGTAATGACGGCTCTAATTGTAATGGTAGCGTATTTGGTGTTTTGATTTTTTGATCGGTCGCTATTTCAAGAAGGTCCAACATTTGACGCTGCATGGATTGTGGAAAATTATAGCCTGATGGTGGTTTTCTGCTGGAAAGGAAAAAGTTACCAAATGGTGAAATAAATTGACCATGCCTGATGCGGCAAAGAACAAGCGTAGCAAGGGCGACCCTTTGGGTGTCAAAAATGATATCAAAATATCTACTATTCAACGGTCGCCTGAGAAGCTCCTTTGGGCTTAGCCCAATCCCGGCGTTCTCTATAACTTCGTCAAGAAGACCTTTTACAAATGGTGACATATTGCCCGCGTAAACACTCGTATCTTTCCCGGCAACCCAAGTTATGTGAGCACTAGGAAACGCCTCACGCAAACTCCGCACAAAAGGTAATTTTAAGAGACTGTCCCCTATCCGGTCGAGACCAACATAAACAAGAACTGTTTTCGTTTCCGTATCCATGCACTTCGGGTAACATATGAAACTCCTCACGCAAAGGGGTAAGTCTTGATCACGAGCTGTTTTGCACTCATCATCTACCCAGCCCAAAAGATTCTGTAAAAATAATAAACATGGAGACCCGTTGATTACCCAAAATTAGTTCTTTAATTTTGAAGTAATCCCGAAAGGAGGTTTTGGTAACATTATCTCAAATTATGTGTTCGTTTTGAATAAACCCCCCCAACTCGGTGTCCTCACCCTTCAAAAACGCCGTTACCAATTATTTCCAAACGAACGAGACCGTAACTAGGGTGGCTGTGATATATTCAGCTAACCAATCATTTAACTGACAAACAAAGAAACTTTAACCCTTGCTAAAAACACAAAATTCAATTTCCGACCCCAATATTACTTCTCAGGAACAGGGAGCAGAAGTCTCCGTCACCAAGGCGGTTACTCCCATGATGGCTCAGTATCTCTCAATCAAGCGTCAAAATCCAAACTGTCTTTTGTTTTATCGTATGGGAGATTTTTACGAATTGTTTTTTGACGACGCTGTTAAAGCAGCAGCAGCTCTAGATATAACTCTAACCAAACGAGGGAAGCATAAAAGCAAAGATATTCCAATGTGTGGCGTCCCGGCCCACAGCCACGAGACCTATCTTTTAAGGCTCATAAAAGCTGGTTTCAAGGTCGCTATTTGCGAACAAACCGAAGATCCCGCACAAGCCAAACGTCGGGGGCCAAAGGCTGTGGTTAGTCGGAATGTGGTGCGTATAATAACTCCTGGAACACTTACTGAAGATACGCTCTTAGACACTCGCCGTAATAATTATCTCGCGGCTCTTGCAGAAATCCAAGGGGACCTGGGTCTCGCCTGGTTCGATATGTCGACTAATGCGTTTCTACTCCAGGCAGAAACTAAAATCACGTTACCTTCCGCCCTGGCAAGATTAGAGCCCCGCGAGATCCTAATATCGGACAACCTGGTAAAAAAAGAGGGGTTTGCTGAAATTTTTGAACCCTGGCGAGAAAATCTAACCCTGCTGCCCCACTCCCGATTTGACAGCACAAACGCTGATAAACGCCTGCAAAGCCTTTTCAGGGTTAAAACCATGGATGTCTTTGGCCGCTTTTCAAGGGGGGAATTGGCAGCAGGCGGGGCTTTAGTCGATTATATACAGCTAACTCAGGTGGGCCAGATGCCCCACATGACACCACCGCGGCGCCTTAAACGCGGTGAAACAATGGAAATCGATCAAGCAACACGTCGCAACCTCGAGCTCGCCGTATCTCTAACTGGCGAACGCAAGGGCAGTCTTTTGTCAGTTATCGATCACACTCAAACCGGGGCTGGTGCTAGAGCACTGGCAGCGAGACTATCCGCACCTCTCACCGATCCGGTAAAGATTAACCGCCGGTTAGATGCTGTTCAGCATTTTACGGACAACCGAAAGCTCCGCGAGATTATAAGAAACTATTTAAAGGCATGCCCTGACCTAGAAAGAGCGCTGTCGCGAACCACTCTAAACCGAGGGGGCCCAAGAGATCTCGCATCAATTCGTGACGGATTGACTTCCGCCGCCAAAATTCAAGCCGAAATAAACCTGAATGAGGCACCCGAAGCAATTCATCAGGCGCTCAAAGATTTAGGTTCCCACAGAAAATTAGTCGAAACGCTCAGCTTAGCGCTGTCACCAGACCTTCCTTTCCACGCTCGAGACGGCGGGTTTATTGCACGCGGCTATTCTCCCGATTTGGAAAGTCTCCGCAACCTCCGAAATGAAAATCAAACGCTGATACTTTCTCTCGAAGACAAATACCGCAGAGACGCCCTCGTCCAAAACCTAAAAATCAAACACAACAATGTTCTAGGATACTTTATCGAAGTAACCTCCCGCCACGCTGAACAGCTGACCGCCGCCGGTTCACCATACATTCACCGTCAAACCATGAAAAACGCCATGCGCTTTACCACTGTAGAGCTTGGGGAATTGGAAGGACGCATGTCAAGCGCTTCAGAAAAAACACTGGCTATGGAACTTCATTTGTTTGAAGGTCTGGTCCGAAAGGTTTCATCTCACTCAGAAAAAATATCTCTCGCTGCCACAGCCTTGGCTTCCCTTGATGTTGCAACGGCTTTGGGAGAATTGGCGGTTTCTGAAAATTATTGTCGGCCAAAAGTGGACGATAGCTCAGACTTTAACATTGTTGGTGGCCGCCATCCAGTTGTTGAACACGCCTTATCTCTAGCTTCGGGAACCGGACAAGCAGCAGGATTTGTTACAAATGACTGCACACTTACAACAGACAAACGGTTGTGGCTACTTACGGGTCCAAACATGGCCGGTAAAAGTACTTTTCTTCGGCAGAACGCCTTAATCTCTATACTTGCTCAAATGGGATCATTTGTGCCGGCAGAATCGGCCCATCTTGGAAGAGTAGACAGGCTCTTCTCAAGGGTTGGGGCAGCCGACGATCTTGCTCGCGGCAGATCCACGTTTATGGTTGAAATGGTAGAGACGGCAGCTATCTTATCCCAGGCAACTGAGCGGTCCTTCGTAATCTTAGATGAAATCGGAAGAGGGACAGCTACGTTTGATGGCTTATCAATCGCTTGGGCAGTAGTAGAGTATCTGCATGAGGTTAATAAGTGCCGTGGGTTGTTTGCGACTCATTACCATGAACTAACTAATCTTACATCTAAACTACAAGCTCTCGCTTGCCACGCTATGCAAGTAAAAGAATGGAAAGGCGATGTGGTGTTTTTACATGAGGTCGCCCCAGGCACAGCCGATCGTTCCTATGGCATCCATGTGGGAAAATTAGCTGGTTTACCCCCACCTGTAATCAAGCGAGCACAAGATGTCCTTTCAACATTTGAAAAAGAAAATCGCACTGGTGCAATTAATGAGCTGGCCAACCAGTTGCCATTGTTCGCCGCTAGCCGCGAACAATCCGTGGGGCCAGAACCTTCACGAATAGAGAAAAAACTCGACAAGATTTCCCCGGATGAATTGTCACCTCGGGATGCACTTGAGCTTATTTACACACTTAAAAACTTGGCCATGGATCAGTGAACCGTAAAGCTGTAATTTCGCATAAAGGAAACTTTAGAGAAATATTACGTTAAACCTCTTTAGCAGAAATAGTATTACCCAACAAGAAATCAAAGACTGGCGGCTCTTTTGCTATTCAAAATCTGGGTTTGTTTTTTAATAAAGCAACAGGATTTTATTAATTGCCCGGGGGTTTCTTAATTTATCATGTTGTTATCAGCGGACAGCATTTAATTTTTTTGTTTTTCTTGTATAATTCAGTCTGGTCCACGGGATGCCTTTCATGGCTACTTTATTATGAACGCTATTATTAACCCGAGAAGAATAATTAACCGTCGTGCGTTAATCGCTGAGATTAGTCTTGGTTTAGAAGGAAAATATTTCGAGCCACCGATGCGTTCGGGCGTCGTTTCACAGCTGAAGGTCGCGCTTCAAACTGGATATATTGAAATCCGGGAGCGCTTTGAAACCAGCGGAAATAGTTTATACACGCTTGCTGAAAACAGTCTCTTGATCGACCAATTGGTGCGTGTGATTTTCGACATCGCCACCGATCGTGTTTATCCCGTTGCAAATCGCTCTACGTCAGAGCGACTAAGCGTGATTGCTATTGGAGGCTACGGGCGTAGCGAACTTGCACCACATTCAGACATCGATTTAATGTTCCTTCACCCATATAAACAAGCGCCTTATATCGAACAGATCGTAGAATTTGTGTTGTATATGCTTTGGGACTTAGGGCTGAATGTTGGTCATTCAACGCGTTCTATAAATGATTGTATCCGTCTTTGCAAAGATGATATTAGGGTGCAAACTAGCTTGCTAGATGCCCGTTGGTTGTGGGGAGAACAACGGCTTTTTCGTGATTTACAAGAGCAATATAATGCGGAGATAGTGACTGGGCACGGTCCGGGTTTCGTCGAAGCAAAGTTGAGAGAACGCGATGAACGACTTAAGAGAACCGGCGACACTCGCTATGTATTGGAACCCAATATTAAAGAAGGTAAGGGCGGTTTACGTGACCTCCAAACACTCTCTTGGCTAACCAAGTTTCTCTACGGTGTCTCGAATCTATCGGAACTCGAAGCGTTAAATGTGTTTACGTCCCAAGATGTAAATCTTTATACAAAAGCTCATGACTTTCTTTGGACCGTCCGTTGCCATCTTCATTATTTAGCCGGGCGGCCTGAAGAACGCCTTACGTTCGACGTGCAGAAATGTATCGGAGAGAAAATGCATTATGCCGACCGCATTGGCGTGAGCGGTGTTGAACGATTTATGAAACATTATTTTTTAATGGCCAAGGACGTTGGGAATCTTACACGTGTGCTCTGCGCCGTTCTTGAAGATCAGCAAAAAAAGAAATCGTTTTTCACTTTTTCTGGTCTGCCAAGGCGGCGTTCAAAAATTAACGGTTTCATATGTGACCAAGGGCGAATTACTGTGGAAAACGACAGATCTTTTCGTCAAGACCCCATGAAGCTACTTCGCATTTTTTCAGTGGCCCAGGATCAGTTTTTGGATCTTCATCCGCATGCGCTAAGACTTATTAGCCATAACCTACATTTAATAAGCAGAGCATTTCGCGAAAACCCGGAAGCGAACGCCATATTTCTTCGAATGTTAACCTCAAAGAAAGACCCTGAAACCACGCTACGACGATTAAATGAAGCTGGCGTGTTTGGCAAATTTATCCCAGATTTTGGGCAGATCGTCGCTCAAATGGAGTTCAGCATGTATCATTCATACACTGTTGACGAGCATACTATCCGAGCTATAGGCATACTATCCCGTATTGAGTCTGGGCACCACTCCCAAGATATGCCGAATGTCACCAAGGCCATGAAAGAGGTGCATTCCCGTCGCGCTCTTTATGTCGCGCTGTTTCTTCATGACATAGCAAAGGGTAGGGGGGGTGATCATTCTAGGCTTGGCGCCGACCTGGCGCTTAACCTGGGTCCGAGACTGGGTCTCAACGCCGAGGAAACAGAGACTGTATCTTGGCTGGTGAGAGAACATTTAACAATGAGTGACACAGCCTTTAAGCGTGATTTCGATGATCCTAAAACTGTTAAAGACTTTGTGGGAATTGTCAAATCAGCCGAACGCCTAAGATTGCTGACTGTCCTAACCTGCGCTGATATCTGCGCTGTCGGGCCCAAAACTTGGACTAGCTGGAAATCGAGTCTTCTGCGGGGTTTATTTCTCAAGGCCCTTGAATTCCTGTCGGGTGATGTAGTTGGAGAAAACAGAGCAAAACAAATTATCCAGGCGAAGAATAGGTTTCGAGAGGGTTTAGTTGACTGGCAAAAAAATGAGGTCGAACAACACGTTTCTAATGGTAGCCCCAGCTATTGGCTAAGCTACGATACGGAAACCCACATGCAGCACGCAAAAATTATTCAAAAAGCTAAACGTAAAAACATTAGTGTACATATAGAATCACGCCTCAACGAAACTTTTGATTATTCCGAGATCACCGTTTACGCCCCCGACCATCCAGGAATTTTCTCAGAAATTGCCGGTGTAATGGCACTATCAAACGTTACTGTCATGGACGCTAAAATCGCAACGATGGCAGACGGCATGGTCTTAGATTCTTTTTCTTTTATCGAGACTGCAAGCCAAGCCGTTACTAGCCCTGACAAAATGCAAAGGATCGCCGATCGAATTGAAAAAACACTCGCTGGTGAACTTAATATTGAACAGGAACTAAAAGCGGCACCGTTAAATAACTTAAAAAAATCTGTGGAAGCGTTCACTGTTGCATCAAGAGTAATCGTTAACAATAATGCCAGCTCATCAGATACTGTAATTGAGGTCAACGGTCGCGATCGCGTTGGACTTTTATATGACGTAACCGCAACATTAACGCGGCTTGGGCTAAAAATTTCGAGCGCCCACATTACAACTTTTGGTGAAGAAGTGGTCGACACTTTTTACATTAAAGATGCCTTCGGTCTGAAGGTGTCCCATAAAGAAAAGATTCAAAAAATACGACAAACCTTGCTTAAAGCCGTTCCGGCAAATAATCCTAAAAACAATTTTCCAGGCGAACAATTAATTTCTCCTACCCACTAACGCCGCGCGTGGCAAAAGGATATATAGGCGCCCCATTTCTTTCATTCGGCCTGCTCCCTGCCTGGCCCGTCTGCCAGCTCCCCAGAACAGGTCGGCCCGAACGACCCCCTTTATCGCGCCGCCCGTGTCCTGCGCTATAACCAGTCGACGCAACGGGACTCCAGGAAGCAAGGGATTAATGGTATCTAACCACACGGGGGTGCCCAGCGGGACGAAACGCTTGTCTGTCGCCAAACTATGGCCTGGGGTCAAGGGTATCCCCTGCGCACCAATTGGACCAGGACCCTGAATTGCTCGAAAAAAAACATAGGACTTATTCTTATTCATTAGGGCTTGAGCCTCTTCCGGATGCCTCTTAAGCCAACTTCGGATTGACTGCAGCGAAACCTGCGTTTTGGTTAAAACGCCTCGAGCGACTAGATCTCGACCAATTGCAAAATACGGTTGGCCATTTTTCCCGGCGTAACCTACCCGCGTCTGTTTCCCATCAGGAAAAACTACCGAGCCCGAACCTTGTATATGTAAAAAAAAGGCTTCCACCGGATCATCAACCCAAAGAAGTTCTAAATCCCTGCCTTTAAGTGAACCCTCTTCGATTTCAGAGCGCTCTTCATAAGGCACTAACTTAGAGTTTTTGACCTTACCCACTAACTGTTCGCCTTTCCATTTTTGTCTAAAGACCCCGAGGTCTATCGAAACCAAATCCCCCGGTTTTTTGTATAAAGGAACCCAAAATCGGCGTGTCGGTTTGCGAGATCCAAGTAAGTGTGGTTCAAAATATCCGGTTATTAGGCCATCATCATTACCTTTATTGCTCATTCGATACGGGACAAAGTAGGTTTCAAAATATTTTTTTGCATTTGCCGGCGTTAAGTTCGGTTTAAACCTTCGGGCTTTTTCACAAACTTCGTGCCAGTGAAACCCACGACCGTAAACTTTGCTTGGAGCCTCTGTTTTATTTTCCAAAAAAAAGGCGTCCGCGGGTAGCTTAGAAAGTTTTTTACATGATTTTAGAAAAGCGGCTAATGCTTGATTCTCTCGCCCAGCACCCCATCCAGGCAGCTGTTCGAATCCAACCATCGTTAGCGTTGCACCCGGTTTCGGGGTTAACAAAAGTAGTTTAGGCGGGGATGAAAAATATTGAGAACAAGACACCAGAGGAAGGACAAAAAATATTATTTCTATCCATAAGATGCTTGTAACCGTTTTAGTCCGGACCGCGGGTGGCAACAAGCGCCCAATTTGGATCATGAGCCTTTGTATCCCTCGCAAATGTCCAGATATCAGTAATTTCCGAGACACGTTCGGGGTTACCATCCACCACCTCACCTTCTGCATTTTGGGTTACTTTAACTTGTTCAGAAATGATTTTCACTGAAATATGGGATACCTCACCATCCATATAAACTTCTAGCAAAGCGACATCAACTATACGAACAAGTGTGGTTTCTAACGTCTCTTTTGCGTTTTCACGAGATGTAATAGCTTCAGAAAAATTTCCCAGAACTTCCGTGCTTAATAAAGATCCCAACTGCTCCCGGTCCCCGGCTGCGAAGGCTTTAATTATTATTTCAAATGCTGTACGGACTCCCGCGAGAAATTCAGCCCTATCAAAATCTGGTGAGGCTTTCATTATTTCTGCAAGGCCTACGTCGAGACGCTCTTCTTCTGCCAAATTAGGGTCTGATTGTTGTTGGTTTTTTAATTTTTCTTCGACTTCGTCTGGTTTTTCGGGTTCGGGTACCATTGTAGGTTCATCTTCTTGCGAGGGCGGGCGCCGTTCTGCACCAAAAACCCCCTTAGACCGACCGGAATCTCGGTGGCGACCCAAAACACTACGCAACCGCAGAATAAGAAAGGCAGCAATCATCGCGAATAAAACGATATCTATAAATTGAAAACCTTCGCCCATCATCCTTCCAATCTCAAATTAAGCCGCTATCTCCCCGACGGAAAAATAATAATGGAGATTAAACGCAAGACACACCGGGGTCTAGTCACAACTGCTCAGGTTTATTAAGTTTTCTATTAATTACACCAAGAAAGAACTAATAGAATAGCCATACGCTTACATAGGCTGTCTTGTCTTTGAGAACAAGCGAGACGTAATGAGAGAGCGCCTGATTGGCACAATATACGTGGTTGAAAGAGACTGTATTACATAAAATTTTTTAATTATTTATAAGCCTATGCCCATTATCACGACCCTAAAACCCCAATTCATCATCCGATGTTTCGTTTCCTTCAAACCAGATCAAACCTAACCCCCTATATTAAATTCAGGGCGGCGATAATATTGTATGCATCAAATAATAGTGTTACGCATCATGCCAATTATTTGGAACTAGTTTTGCGCTACTGCTCTGGCTTTATACAAAGGAACCTCTCATGGCAGATAACGATAATGATGATGATACAATCCCAACCGACCGTTTTTTTTCACCTGAACCAGAAGACGCAGATAGCAATATATCGGAGCAGAAAGATGTCAGCGAAGATATCTCTCTGATGATTAACGGCCAGTATACCAAAGACCTATCATTCGAGGCTCCAAACGCTCCCGATGTCTTCCCGCTCCTTCAAAATGAAATACCGTCTATCGAAGTAAATATAGATGTTGAAGCCAACCCAAAGGGGGATAAAATTTATGAAGTAGCCCTAAAAGTTAGGGCAGAAGCACAAATCCAAGAGCAGCTTGTCTATCTTTGTGAGGTTATATATGCGGGACTATTTACCGTCAATGTGGCTAAAGAACAAATTGGACCCGTGCTTCTCATTGAGTGTCCCTTGATAATTTTTCCATTCTTGAGACGAATTGTAGCTGACTTAACAGGGGATGGTGGTTTTGCGCCGCTAATGCTGGCACCCATCGATTTTGCATCTCTCTACCAACAGCGTATGTTAGCTTCCCAAGATAACAAACAAGAAGTTTAGACTGATTATCTGTATTTCTATGCGAATGAAATGGTAAACAAAAAACTTATTTGGCCTTCGACGTTGCACCACCTTTGCTTGGCGACGAGGAATCTCTCGGCCATGACACGATGGTATCAAAACGTAATGGGGTTGTCGCCTCAAATACTAGCAGATAATTTGGTCTGGCTTTCAGGTTCTCAACGCAATATGTTGCTGACGCGTGGCACACCTGGTACGCTGCGTTTTGCTGCCTTTTCGGCGCACGATGACAAACACCTCAAAAACATAAAAGCACATTTGATTGCCCAAAAACTCCATCTTAAAAAACTGAGTTCACCTCTCTTTAAAAACAGTTGCTTTGCTTTCGTGGATCCTGATGGAAATAACATTCTTTTGGGTTTGCCAAAATCGTTGCGTGGAAAACGAGAAATATTACCTGGCCGCTTACAACATGTCGTGTTTGCTACCAACCAGTTAAAACGAAATGTTGCGTTTTATACAGATACTCTGGGATTCAAAGTATCAGACATTGTTCGTGAGGACACGACCGGAGAAGATACTGCCTGTTTTCTAAGAAGTGATAAAATGCATCATTCTATCGCTTTTTTTAGAGCCCCTAAAACCAAACTAGACCACTTTGCTAACGAGGCAGACTGCTGGAATGACATTCGAGATTGGGGAGACCACTTTGCCGCGAACAAAGTGGAAATCGTCTGGGGGGCGGGACGACACGGTGCCGGGAATAATCTTTTTATATTTGTTAGGGATCCCGATGGAAATAGCCTGGAAATCTCTGCCGAGCTGGAAATGTTCTCATACAATCAACAACCACGGATTTGGTCACACGGACCCCGCCCCCTTAATCTCTGGGGCGAAGCGTGGATGCGAAGCTAGTGGTTTGTGCCAAAAGACTACGAGTATAAACACCGCAATTACCTAGCAACGTAGCCTATTTATATACAGGGTAGGCAAAACTTGGTGTCTCTCCGATCACGTACATCATTGTTCTTTCTAATGCCTTCCCACACCAATCAAACGTGTGGTTTCCGGTTAGATGTTCCAGATTGGTTTTGTTATTTTCGCCAAAAAGCGAGCGTGGGCCTTCAACTCATCGTCTTTTACCGCAAAGTTTCGGGTGTCGCGGCGGTTACCATCTGTGGCAATTACTTCGTTTGCGATCTCTTTGGTCGACAGTTCAAAGCCTTGCTGCTTTCCACCCACCAATTCTAAATAAACTAAGGCTAGAAGATGGGCGTCTAGTAGGGCTCCATGAAACGAACGAGAAGAGTTGTCGATGCTAAACCGCTTACACAATGCGTTTAAACTAACGGAAGCGCCCGGAAATTTTTCTCGGGCCAGGCGAACGGTGTCTATCGCCCGTTTAATCTTTAAGGCTGGTTTGTCCAACCGCGCTAACTCGGCATTAAGAAACCGTAAATCAAACTCAGCATTGTGTATTACCAGGGGCGCCACACCGATAAATTCTAAGAATTCATCTATAATATCTGACATGACAGGAAATTCTGACAGAAATACTTCAGACAAACCGTGGATTTGAAAGGCCTCATCAGGCATAGGGCGTTCAGGGTTAACATACTGGTGATAGGTCGCCCCTGTAGCGACATGGTTAACCAACTCAACACAACCAATTTCCACAATTCGATCACCATTATCAGAATTGAGGCCCGTAGTTTCGGTGTCCAAAATTACTTCACGCATAAAAAGTCTCTTCTTATTTGACGCACCAACTACCGACCTGGTGGCCAGTGAGAGCCAGGTAACGTCAAAACTATCCTAATGATTTTTTGAATAGATTGAAAACTTATACGCTTCCCGAGCCCAGAGGGAATAATAAAATCCGCTCGATCCCTTTTTTCTTGGTCTTGCATTTGGCGTTTGATAATACCTCTAAACTTTGTTTCCGTCATATCGCCTCTCCCCATAACCCTAATTTTCTGCAGAAACTTGGGCGCAGTGACAACAGCGACAGCATCACAGTTTCGTTCTCCACCAGTTTCAAAAAGAAGAGGTATGTCAAGTACAGCTAAAGACTGTCTATGGTTCACCACAGATCTAAGAAAATTTCTTTGTTTGTTACGCACCAATGGATGGATAATTTCCTCTAATGTTGAAAGCGCCCCGGCATCTCCAAAAACAATTTCTCCCAATTTATTTCGGTTTACCTGACAATCTATAACTACTCCTTTAAAGGCTTCTCCTACCATCTCCACCGCTTCGCCATTTTTTTCCAACAATTGGTGAACCACGCCATCAGCATCGAAAACACAGATTTTTTGCCTTCGGAATACCGCAACAGCAGAGGTTTTTCCCATACCAATCGAACCCGTGAGTCCAAGTATAAACATCCGAAACGCTACAGATTTTCCGACATAAAGTTACGCAATTCTACATTCACGTCAGGCTTTGTCCCAAACCACGCCTGAAATCCTGGGCTAGCCTGGTGCAGGAGCATGCCGAGACCATCAACCACGGCGTTTCCACGAGCCTTTGCTGCAACCAACAGTTGTGTTTCGGTGGGTGTGTAGACTATATCGTACACAACGGCTTCTACAGGTAATTTGTCCAAGGCTATATCTAATTCACCTTTTCCAGTCATCCCGAGGCTAGTCGCATTAACGAGCAACCGCGCGCCCTCTAAAGCGCTTTCTCGGTCCGACCAAGGAACGGTGGTAATGGACCGACCTAGTTCTGTAGCAAGGGTCCTTGCTCGCATCCCTGTTCTGTTTACCAAGCGGATTTCCGGGACGCCTTCATCAAGAAGCGCAACACACACTCCACGGGACGCTCCACCAGCTCCCAGAACCACGGCCGGACCAGTATCTGCTCGCCAACCAAGTATGATATCACGCATGTTTTCTAAAAATCCGTAGCCGTCAGTATTAGTACCGAAAAGTGTTCCGTCGGCTTTTACTATTACTGTATTAACTGCACCCATCCGTCGAGCAGTGTCATCTGCGACATCCACCACCGCAAGTGCTGTTTCCTTATATGGTAAAGTTACGTTTACGCCCACAAACAGTGTGTTTGGCAAGTTTTTTAAGGCTCGAGGAAAATGACTTGGTGGAACAGATAGGGGTAAATATGAACCATTTATTCCGTATTGACTTAACCAATAACCATGGAGACGCGGCGACAAAGAATGGGAAACTGGCCAGGCCATAACACCAGCTAAACTTATCTGTTTTGATTCCATTATTTAAACACGCCGTTTTTCGTTCTAAGAAAGTCAAGCAATGGGAGTAATGGCAACCCCAAAATCGTGAAATAATCCCCCCTGATACTCTCGAATAGTTGAATACCTATATCCTCTAACCGGTAAGCTCCCACTGAAGCCTGAATATTGTCGCCAGCTTTTTCCATATAATATTCAACAAAGTCATTGCTAAAATTTAACATTGTCATGTCCGCACGGTCTGTTTGGCACCAAATAATCTCACCCCCTTGCGCCACACAAACAGAACACGTCAGGTGATGCGTTTTGCCCCGGAGTTTCATAAGATGCTCTCGGGCTGCCTTTTTCCCCGCGGGTTTATCAAATAACACGCCTTGACATTCAAGAACTTGGTCGGCTCCTATAACAAGGGCGTCAGTAAAGTCGGAAGAGACCTGCCTAGCCTTGGTTTCTGCTAAGATTCGCGCTAATTTCTTAGTCGACACGTTTCCTGCTTTTTTTTTGATTACAGCTTCATCTACGTCTGGGGGACGGACGAGAAAATCCACGCCGGCCCTCTTTAAAAGCCGAGATCTAACCCGGCTTTTAGAAGCTAGGATTATTTCGGGAACACCACTATCCAATGTTTTTCCCCTGGTGCTGAGAGAGTAAATTTATAATACCCGCCGCTGTTTCTTCTACTGAACGGCGAGAAATATCGATCACCGGCCAATTTTGTTCTGTGAATAGCCTTTTCGCAAAAATGACCTCTCTCGCTATAACCTCGGGATCAACGTAACTGTTTGAATTTTCTTCATTTAACATACGCAAGCGGTTTCGCCTTACTTGTAAAAGGTTTCTTTCATCATTAATCAGTCCGACGACAAGGGGGGATGTTGTTGTTGTTAGCCCTTTAGGTAACTCAACATCCAAGATTATTGGAATATTGGCAGCCTTTATTCCCCTGTTTGCGAGGTATATGCAGGTTGGTGT
Organism: Alphaproteobacteria bacterium MarineAlpha3_Bin6; assembly: GCA_002938035.1. Taxonomy (GTDB): domain Bacteria; phylum Pseudomonadota; class Alphaproteobacteria; order Rhodospirillales; family UBA2165. The sequence continues at coordinate 1,857 of PTLH01000045.1, read as the reverse complement.
TTTAGAGGTGCGAGAAACACCAACCAATATGACCTGGGCCTCTTCGAGATTCCATGCCATTTGGCCATCATCATGCGTCATAGCATAGTCCAAAGCGGTAATGCGCTCGTAATATTCACCATCTAACATGTGTTGGCGACCCGGGCGCGCCTGTTCCTCAGTTTGTAAGAAATCCGTTAAGGCGGACATAATTGGCTGCAGCACCGAAATACAGGGAACCTGCAACTGACGACACGCTATCTGCAGGCGTTTTCTGACGTCTACGTTTACCATAGTAAATAAAACAAACCCTGGGTTCTGTTCGATGCCTTTTATAACCTCCTCAATTTGACGTTCATTACGAACAAGCGTCCAGATATGTTCCGTGGGTTTAGCACCCTCAAATTGTGCCAAGCAGGCGCGCCCAATCGCCTGAACAGTTTCACCTGTAGCATCAGAAATGAGATGTAAATGAAACTTCTCCATCCGACGGTATCTGCTATGTGTATTTCTTAGGGACAAACATTGAATAATAAATTTATAACTCAGGGGTTATCAAACTATCCCACCAACCAATTAATCTATCCCTATTCTCTAGGGAGGGGTATTAAGTTCTCAACATAGTATTTGTCTAGGTAAAACAAAATATTATCAAATGTAATCCACTAGATTTCCACAAAACGCCAGTCTTTATAACGAATTAAAAACGTTAGACAAAACTGTTAAATCACCAATATTATTAATTGTTAATAATGTTTTCTACACGAACCGTTTTAATCTCGAATTTAGTTGATAACTTCAATACAACTCATAATCCCTTGTTTTCACCGGACAACAACAACAACAATAATACAATTTTATTTTTTATGTTTGTTAGTATCAAATTGTATAACTAGACATTCATATCACAAATCTTTTCATCCAATGCCGCTAAATAACATTTAACAAATGAAAAATCTTTTGCGAACACTCGGTGGTGAAGTTATCGATCCTCCCCCAATCTGGCTAATGCGGCAAGCAGGTCGACACCTAGAGGAATACAAGAAACTGAGGAAGAAAGCCGACAGTTTTTTATCCTTTTGTTACTCCCCGGATTTAGCTTTAGAAGCAACATTACAACCGATTCAACGTTATCACATGGATGGTGCTATCGTTTTCAGTGACATCTTAGTTATACCCGACGCACTTGGTCAAAGGGTCTCGTTTGTTGAGTCTAAGGGTCCAACGTTAGTTCCAATTAAAACGGTAAAAGATATAGAGAGATTATCGACTACACACCTTTATAGTAAGCTCAAACCAGTATATGAAACAATCACTCAGCTGACAAAAAAATTGCCGCCTGAAACGGCTTTAATTGGTTTTTCTGGAGCTCCTTGGACGCTTGCAGCATACATGATTGAGGGGGGGAGTAGTAGAGACTTCCAGAGAACCAGGCTCTGGGCATATAAAGAACCAGAGGAATTTCAACTATTAATTGATTGTTTGATAGAAGTAACGTCTGCTCATTTAATTTATCAATTAGACGCCGGAGCAGAGGTAGTTCAGATCTTTGATACTTGGGCTGGTGTTTTATCCGCTAAGCAGTTTCAAAAATGGGTGATAAACCCTGTAAGTAGAATGGTTGAAATAATAAAAGAAAGGCATCCACTAGCCCCGATCATTGGTTTTCCTCGAGGGGCGGGCCTGAATTATGAGTGTTTTGCTGTTGAAACAGGAGTGGATGCTGTTTCAGTTGATTCAACTATACCATTAAAATGGGTAAGTGAAAAAATTCAACCCCACTGTGTTGTCCAGGGTAATTTAGATAATTTAGTTTTATTGGAAGGCGGGGACCAATTAGAAAAAGATGTGTTTGATATCTTAAATTGCCTTGGGAAC
>PTLH01000044.1 GCA_002938035.1 Alphaproteobacteria bacterium MarineAlpha3_Bin6 | reverse complement strand
ACATCATAACTATCCGTTGTTTCGACCAGAAATGAGAAACCATCGTCAATAACCAGATTGGTCCTGGGGTTCTTGAAAGCACCTTCACTGATTAAGGGAAGATATTCCTCACATAATTCAATGACAGTTTCGTCGATTTCAACTACTGTAACACTCGTTACTCCTCGATGACGTAGCACTTGTTTCAATACACCGCCATCCCCACCGCCTACAATCAAAACTCTTTTTACCTTGCCGTGGGCAAGGATCGGAACATGTGAAAGCATTTCGTGGTAGGCAAATTCATCTTTTTCGGTAGTCTGAACCACTCCATCTATTACGAGAACCCGGCCAAAATATGGCGTTTCGAAAATCAGCAGGTGCTGGCGCTTAGTCTTGATCTCTTTAAGAACCTTGTCGACCCTAAACCTCTGGATATACCCTAGACTACTCCGATCAGAATAAAGTAATTCATCAAACCACCTCATGGTAGAAGACCCCTACGGCGTTCAAGTAAAGTAGTATTTCCAGGCTCAAAGGCCTTTTTCAGAACAGCTATACAATCGTATGGGTTACAAACACCACACATAAAAATATCAATAGCAGCGAATGATCTTTCAGGCCATGTGTGGATACTGATATGTGACTCTGCCAGTACGAGTATGCCTGATATGCCCCCATTTTCTGAGTATTGGTTTAGTTGCAGGTTGATTGCCGTGGCATTTGCAGAAATCGCAGCCTCCCGTAGCGCGTTCTCCACAGTAATTCTGTTTGTTAGGTTCTTGGCTTCCCAAAAATCAATCAACAGATGTATCCCAGCAAAACGTTGACCATCCTTCTCAACAAAATAATCGTTGACGGGCGTTGAACCGGAAACAATTATTTTTGATGGAAAAACCTTCCCCTTTTTCATGAATTGCCCGTGACCTTGTAAAACTGGTTCCGCCATACATTGAGTGCCTTTACTGCTTTATTTAAAAAGAACGCTCTATTTAATAGATATTTTGTGAGATTTTATTTAGTGGGGACCTATAAAATTTGCATAGGTCTGAACCCGTACTTTTAAATAAAACATCCTATGGAATGCAAACCCAGATTAATAGATTAGAGTTAGTTAATTTTGCTGAGCTTTCCATCCTTTGAATTCTTCTCATAAGAGGCCATAAATTTATCAAAATTACTAACAGTCGTGACCTTATCAGCGACTGAACGAAAATCTACCAAACCAGTAGCGTCAGGTGACGCTATTAGTCTGAAGGCATCTTTAAAGCTAGTTTTTCCCATTGCCGCCCCAAAATCGCGCACCAATTTGGCGGTTCCTCTTTCATTACCCTCTAGCGCCATAGCAACTGCTTGATTGACCACAAATAACGCCTGACGTTCGTTAAGCTTCTGATTGGGCTGCGCTCCGATTGCCTTAATCAGGCGTTGAAGAGCGCGAGATGCTTGTGGCCAAGCTTGTGCTTTCCAATAAACTTCTGTACGCAAAAGATCTGCATATCGACTGTTATCCGCATCCAAAACGCCTAAAGCTTTATTTTCAAGGCCCTGATCGATGTATGAACGGGCTAGAAGTAGCCTACGCTGGGATTCCAGGAACGGAGGAATATCCTTTTCATCAGAGTTGGTTATTGCATCAGCCGCTAGCCCTGGTTGTTTGTTGAGGAGACGAATGGTTGCCAGACGTGCACCTACCCGCGCCTTTTCTTCACCTTGGAGGCGGAATTCGACTTGCAGCGTAAGTAATTTTGCGGCCTTTTCCAACAGATCTACTTGTGCCAGGCGATCAGCGAGTTTTTGTATCATTACGTTACCTTGTTCACCTGCGGGGGTAAGCTCCTTAAACTCCTCAAAGAGAGCAATTGCTTTGACTGCCGACATACTGTCTGCAACATCCTTTAAATAAAGATCCACGAATGCGCCCGACATTTCCTCTGCTATTTTTGGGGCATCAGGATGGGCTCCAAAATGGGAAGCAGCTGATCGTAACGTTCTAAGACCATTACTGTAGTCCTCTACTTCAAAATAGAGACGTCCAAGCTTACGGAGAATTTTTAATTCTATGTCATCTCCCCTCCACGAAAACCGGATACGTTCTAATTCTTCGATTGCTTCTTTGGTTTTGATCACCTTTCTTGACAGGTCAAGGTCGACCTTTCTAAAAATTGCCTGAACCACACTCGGACGATGTTCACCCTCTGCAGCTGATCCCCAAGCCTCAACAGCAGCATCAAACTCACCAACGAGCTGCTGTAATTTACCTTCGACAAGCGCCAGTTGGTCAACTTCCTTAGGGGTAGGTTCATCTTCTGAGATCATCTGAAGGTAATTTGTCGCAAATTCCACATCCCCCGCCCTGACCGCCGCCTCAGCTATCAGTAGCCCTAAAGGAATTTTGATACGCTTAGGATACGAGAGAATTATTTTTCCAGTTGCTTTTAACGCTCCAGAAGCTGCAACCAAAGCGCCCCTACCGGCTTGATTTATGGCACGCCAGAATTGTCCTTCATCGCTTTCATTTAAAGAAGGATGGCCGAGGTCTTTATCTGCTTCCTCATAACGTCGAATCAAAAACTTGGAACCTCCCCTTAGAAGCCGAAAACCCGCAGAGCTTTCAATACTGGGATTTGCATTCCGTATCCGTCGTAAAACACCCAAGGTTTCATATCCAAAATTTTGACCAAACAAATATTGCGCTAATACAATACGGGCATTTTGCTTCGCGTTACCGCGGGAGTTAGCAATTTGGGCCATCATTTCTTGACGGGTCTGATTAAATTCTTTCATGCCCTCCAAACGGGCTAAACGCCAAACATCTGATTTAAATATTCTTTTCATCGCACTGAGGGTTCTGATCCTTGATTTGGCTTCTGCCTTTGGATCAGGTGGTGAAAGTGATAATTTGCTGGCAGAATAAATCTGAACACCTTTGGAGGTAGACCTAACTATCACATCATCAATTCTGGGTTGAATTACAAATCCCTGTAAGGTCGGTAGTAGCTGGACCTCAGGATATGAATGGCGCTTATTTATACCATTTGATAATGGAATGATGGGAACAATAACCAGATTATCACCTATGGAGGCATCGTGAAATGGCAGAGCTTCTCCAGCTTGTACCATGGGCAAAAATATGCGTGGACCAGAGGCTGAGGTCCTTTGTAATTTTGCTTCAATGGGCGTTTGAGCTGCCATTGGTTGTTTTTTAAAATCGAGAACCCACGCGTAGCCATCCCGCCTAATGCTTGGGTTCATGCCTGGGGATGTCGACAACCGAAGGAAGGTTCCTCTTGGAGCGGAAACCTGGTCCAAAGATAAAACCGCTTTTTTTGCTTGCTCCTTAATTTTTTCAACATCAAATCGCTTGGCTTTATCAAATACTATCCATAAGGCCCCGGCACGCCTGAACACTGCAGCAGCTACAGGCTCATCCCAACCCAGGCGGACGGTTACAATCTCATTCCCGCCATCAGGTCCAGCCGGTGACAGCACCTTAGGTGCCGCTGTTTGTGCTTTGGCACGTGAAATACCAAGAGAAATATGGGGCCTACCTGATTTAGTGGATGTTTTACCCAGTTTGAAAGTGGTCGACACTCCAAGACCAGCGTTAATCAAAGAGGAAGTTTTGGGAAGAGGCGTGTTTGCCTGGTTTCTAATTGAAGGGGAGATCAAAAGCGGACGCTTAGCAGATTGACCCCCAACAAAACCAACCCTCTCTACAACTTCTTTAGAAGCTTGTGGTTGACTTAGTGTCGATATTTTAGAACCAACAACAGTGTTATCTTTCCCGCGAACGCTCAATATATCCACAACTACTTTTGAGCCGCTACTAAAGTCTCGTAATCGAGATTTTATGGGTAACTTGAATTTAACGATTGTTTTGTCGCCCTGTATCTCACTATGGAAGCTATCGACATTATTTATGGGGTGTTTCTTAAAATTTGAAACGTTTATATTTGCCGCCCTTCCAAATTTGAGAGTTGCTCGATTTCCTCGGCGAAGAAGTGTATATGGAACCTTCTTCTTCCAATCAAAGACAAGTCGACCATAGTCACTATGTTGTCCGGTTCGAATTTCGACTTTTTCAATTGATTTTGCTATCGGAACAGTCCGCGAGCGAGGGGAAGGTGGAGACTTTAGGTCAACAAGATCTATGGTGACTACGCGACCTCTTGAATTAAAATTTAAGCCATAATCATTTTTTGTAGGCAGGGTAAGGGTCGTCCCCCCATTACTGAGCTGTGGACGTCCAATATAGTCAATCAATTTACCGGGCAAGCTCTCAAAATTTGAGTCAATTGGGCGGGCAAAACTGACTTTAAGTTGCCTGTCGACGATCTTGGCTATAAATGGCACCGGCGATGGCCAAATAAATTTTATCCTGGCAAATCCATCTTTCGGGGTTTCCTCTATAACGACTTGATCTGCCAAGGTAGGCGCTGTCCCGACAAATAATCCCAACGCCACCAACAAACTAACAGTGGTACTTTTTTTCAGGTTACAAGTCATTTCAAACCACGGATAGACATGATCACAATATCTACCCTCCGTGAGAGGCTCTGGCGACGATCTTTAGATACATTTGCAAGTTTGAATGAACGTGCACCCCCATATCCAAAGCTCAGTATTTCCTCCATATAACCCGCTCTCTTAAGCTCGTTGGCCACGGAAACCGCTCTAGCCAAAGATAATTCCCAATCAGAAGTATATTTGTCTCTATCGAACTTTTCGTCTTCACTGTAGCCGTAAACTCCAATGGTGTTTCGTATGTTTCGTAGCACACCACCCAAGTTAAATAGCGCTTTTCTCCCTTTTTCGGTCAACTCAGCTTTCCCAGAAGCAAAGAGAAGATCTCCCGAGAGTGAAATTACAATCCTGTCATCTAAAAGGATAATCGGACTGTCCTTAATTATCTCGTCTTGCTTGATTTTTGGCTCAATGATCGGCAAGAGGTAGTTTACGTTAGTCCTCGCGCGTTCTAGTAAAACGGACGAGATATTGTAATCCTCTGTGGGATCCTTTTCTTCCTCCGTAGATAGATTGAGAGCTTCTTCCAGAATATCGATAGTCGTTTCCCATTCATTCACCGGCACTGCAGACATGGAAAACAGCATTACGAAAAAGCTCAATAATAACGCCACCATATCAGTGAAAATAAGTATCCAGCCAACGCTTGTCTCGTCCTGGGTAGCCGCATTGCTATCCGCCACTGGCAGCCCCTTCTTTGATTGTTTCCTCCAAAGTATCGCCGTTGGGCGCTACATTGGCGGCTTTTTTTAACTCCTCATAGTAAGCATTTACCTCCACAGGTGATCTGATATAAAACCAGAGCGTGACGGTGTTGGGATTGCCCTTGCGAATACCTACGGAAAGCGTATCCGGTGGTGCACCTCTCGCTAGCATGCTCCTGACAAAAACTCCTGCTCTCGCCATCTGAAGGGTTTGGTTGACAGGGAGAGTACCATAGCCACTGGCGTCCTCATCGGAACCGATGATAAATTCCATATCGAAATGATATCCTGGAGGACGTTCACTTAATGATGCAATCACCCTATCCATAAAAGCAAAGTTAAATTGTTTTATTTTTGTTTTTTCAGACTCAAATAAGGTGTCGGCCTTCATAACAACTCTCATTGTCCGTCCCGGCGTCGGCGCCTCGACTTTTTCGACGCCTAAGAGTGTTGAAAATAGCCCACTAATGCTATCCTCAAACTGTTTTGAAGAGGTAACTTTGGATCTAATTAAAGTTATTAGTTCAGATACATCCTTTTCCATCTCCCTAGTCTCAAATGTTGATTTCAAGCCCTGGATCACGGCAAGTGTTTTAACACCGTCGAAACGCGCAAGCGAAACTAGCCAAATAAAAAAGGCCAATACTATAAGGTAGAGCGCTAAAAATTGAACTACTGAGGACGCTGATGACGAATATTCCGCTTCTTTTTCTGTGACCTGACCGAGGTTATTTGAAGATTGTTGAGCTTCCGGCATAACCGGCAACTCGGACCCGCCATTCTCTTGACTGCCGGTTTCTCCTTCATCTCCATCATTGGCAAGACTTTCTTGGCCCCTATCATCACCGTTTTCTGACAATCCGTTTTGGCTTTCGGTGCTACTGTCGTTCGGATCCTGTGGTAAGGGCGCTTCACCTGCAATTGAAGCTTTTTCTACTTCTAGGTCGTCGTCACCAGGTGAGGTCGTCATTTTCGGCTACCCTTCATAACCACCCTCTTAATTATCTAGTTTCCACAAACGCAAATCTAGGAACTAACGGTATCAAATTTCTCTTATTCATTGGCGATGAGTTCACAACAAAACCCAGAGGCGACGTTTATTTTAACTTTGAAAAAATAGCGCTGAGAAAAATTTTTAAACGCCTCTGAATTATTTTGTTACCCTTGATTAAAACCTGATTAAAAGAGTTTACAAATTATAAAAATTATAAATCTGCGTACTTATGATGTTTACAACCGAGATAGTAGCGTCGTCTCTTTATCCATAACCCCAACGCTCCTTGCTCTAAATATTCATACCCTTGCAGCAAAATTAAGCTGCTTAAATAAGTCAGTTAATAACAAGAGTGCCTGGAAGTGGAAGTTCACGTAACCTCGAGAGCTCTACGGTTACGTCCTTTGCTTTTTCAGGGTTCATTTGGGCCATAACGGGTGCAAGTTTACGTTCTTTCATTCGCTCCGCTACTATCAATAGGGTATTCAAATCTAGCTGCTCGAAGATGCGGGCTGCATCCTTAGGTTTCATGGCTTCATAAATCTTAACGAGGCTTGCTATTTTAGTCTCTTGCTGATCATCATGAGTTTTAATAAGATCGTTTATAGTTTTCTGAAGCTGCTTAAGTTCAGAAACCCTCTTGCTAATGCGCTTTTCAGCAGCCTTCAACAGGCCTTCACGCAAATTAATTTGTTTGGACATTTTCTCTATCTGCTCCCGGCGGTCCGATAACTCTTGTAATAAATCAATCTCAGACTGAGTAAACAATGTGGGATCGTTGTCTGGATTGTCTTCATCTTTTCCAGAAGCCTCACCCTTCTCGCTTTCCTTACTTTTCGAGCTTTCTTTTTCGGTTGACGTGGTTTTATTATTGGCTCCGGAAGTAGCTTTTTGTTGCGATTTCTTCTCATCTTGCGCCACCGCTTTGGAGAGTTGCAAGGGAATATTCTGTAAATTAAAATCATCAAAGATATCCGCTACCTTCATCGTCAGCATTAGAGTAGCCGCGAAGATTGTAACCGGTACCAGCCTAATTTTACCCAAAATTTTCATAACAACTTGAAATCTTTAAAGTAGATTTTCATCTATCTGACTGCTCTTAGGGCCTTAATCAATTCCCGCTCCGCCTCGCCCTTAGCGGGGCCTTCAAAATCTTGTTTGGGAGCAGAAATATTCTTTCCTTTAACAGTAAGACTTTCCACAGGAGACCGACCTTCCTTTGATCTAATTCCTATCTCAAGAACGTCCGCTAACTTCTCTCCGCGCTCCATCAAATACATCAGATCCTCGCGTATACCACTAGCTTGTTTAATAGCTCGATCGAGTGCCTGAGACGTAGCATCACTCGTCACCTTTAATTGTTGAATGCTGGCTTCTGCCCGGGAAGTAGCTTTTGAAAAATTCTTCGCTAATTTATCAAGGTTGTCCTGATCCTTGCGTAACTCCTTAATACGTCGATTAAGAATTATCCCATAACCAATTGCCGTACACAAAAGTACGGCAAGGAAAACCTCTAATATTAAGTCCAATTTTTGCTCGTCCTACTCTTTATTACATCGTTCGTTAATTCTGACCGCGATCGTTTCCCCCTTGCGACCCATTTTACCCCTAAACATCGGGATATCACCGCAACGAACCTCAATCACTGAATCAGGCACAACATTCAGTTGCAATTGAGAACCCACCTTGAAATCGAATACCTTACCAAGTGTCATAGTCATCTCGTCAAGAACAGCTGTCAGTTCAATATCGGTTTTCCAAAGTTCTTCTGCCAAATGAGTTTCCCAGATAGAACCGCCGACGCCAGATTTCTCACCCATGAACATTTGGAGCAAAAGTTCCCTGATCGGTTCGAGGGTTGCGTAGGGGATTAGGACCTCAAGGCGTCCGCCACGGTCTTCCATATCAATCCGAAGCCTGGCCAAAACCACCGCATTTCCAGGGCGAGAAATGGTGGCAAACCGTGGATTTGTTTCAAGTCTGTCAAATCGGAATGTCACGGGGCTCAAAGGACCAAAGGCGGCGCTCAAATCAGCCAAGACAACATGCACCATCCGTTCTACCAAATTACGTTCTATCGTGGTAAAGGGACGCCCCTCTACACGCATAGCAGCGGTACCGCGGCGACCTCCCAACAAAACGTCAACTGTAGAATAGATAAGCGAGCTATCAATAGAAATTAGCCCTAAGTTATCCCATTCTTCTGCTTTGAACACCCCCAACATCGTTGGCAGTGGCAAAGCATTCAAATAATCACCAAAGCGAAGGCTATCTATACTATCAAGCGTAACCTCAACGTTATCAGAAGTAAAATTTCTTAGTGACGTGGACATCATCCTGACAAGTCGATCGAAAACCACCTCTAACATTGGAAGTCTCTCGGAGGAAACCATTCCACTATTAAGAATGGTATTGAGACCGGACTGATCGGTAGCACCATCTTCAACTTCGGACAATCCAAGGAGGCTATCAATTTCATCCTGATTTAAAACGCGTGATGCATCGGAAGCGTCTTCAGGTGAAGCTACTTTTTCGTTCCCTTCTTCATCGCCAACCATTGTATTCCATTCGGCCGCCAAATCTTCTTGATTTTCGCCGTTCGGGTCGCCCGTACTTTCGGGCGCTTCGATTTCTTCTTCAGCTGTTGCTTCTTGATCTACTTCTTCATCACCAGGCAGTGAAGTCATTCTAGGTTACCTTTCACGACCACAACCGTTATTGTACAATCATTTCCTTAAAGAGAACTGCTTTAACCTTAGCCGGCTCAACTGCTATGTTTATTCGAGTAAGTAATTCCTCACGCAAACGGTACATTCCGGCAGATCCCCGCAGGTCATCCAATCTTAACTCACGCAAATAAGTCTGAAAATTATCAACCACTCGGGGCGTTAACTCCCGTACCACTGCAACATCTTTTTGTTCGGCGACTTCCAGGGAAACCTTTAATTTAAGCAAACTTTGACGTCGCTCGGTTGTATTTAGGTTGACTATCATCTCGTCCAGATCGACAAAATAGGTCTTTTTTTCCATTTCAGACTCGGCGCCTTCCTTACCCTCTTTTTCAGCCGACTCCTCAGTTTCCTCAGAATCTAAAATACCGCTGAAAAATACGGCAGCGGCAGCACCGATCAAAAGCAGCACTACAGCACCTACAATAATCAGGAGTTTTTTCTTCCCACCAGATGAAGACGCCTCTTCGCCGTCTTCACCTTCAGGTTCTTCTTCAAGCTCTTCTTCCGCCATCACCAAATAATCTTATTGTTATTGAGCCCAGAATTTTTCTGGCACCACATTTATTTGTAAGAGAATATGTTTCGATAGTTAATAAGTAGTTGAGGAGTGATCTCTTCCAAATATTTTCCTTTTCGAAATATTATTCTGGGGCATCTATAGCATATTGCGCAGGGAATTGTGTCATTTGTAAAGTCGGAATATGGACGATAATTAGCAGGAAAATTTTTCCCACCAGTCGAAAACGCAGCTCATAAAATGCACGTAACATGCGGGTGCATACATCTAAGTCATTGTTATTCATAAATAATTTTCTATGGCACGGTGAATGCATATAGCGTTGCAACAGTATCCTTTATAAAAAAAGGAACGGGAAAATGGAGAGTTCAGTATTAATTGCGCTGTCGCGTCAAGGCACGTTGAAACGTGAAATGGACGTAATCGCCAATAATTTGGCGAATATGAACACCACAGGTTTCAAAAGCCAAAAGATGTTGTTTGTTGAACATCTCGTCAAATCAAGAGGCGGTGACCGCCTCCTTCCAGTAAAATTATCGTTCGCTAGAGATGTGGCGCAAATAACAGATCTCTCTGAAGGTCAAATTAACACGACGGGAAACACCCTTGACGTCGCGATCAGGAAGGACGGCTTTTTTGTTGTGGAGACACCTAACGGTCAACGCTACACGCGAAACGGGCGATTTGAAACCGACAGTCAAGGCCAATTAGTGAACCAACAGGGGTTCCCCGTCCTAACCGGAGCCGGTGTTCCTTTAGTTTTTGCGCCGGAAGATACAGACATCAGCATTGCCCGAGACGGCACCGTATCAAGCAATAACGGGGAATTGGGTCAGATCAAATTGGTAAAATTCGAAAAAGCTCAAAATCTCCAAAAAGAAGCGGGAGGTCTGCTGAATACCAATGACGCGCCAGTCAATGTTGACGATCCTGTCATAATCCAGGGCGCACTGGAGGGGTCAAACGTACAACCAATTTTGGAATTATCTAAAATGATTGAGACACACCGCGCCTTTCAAAGTGTTCGCAGTTTCATCGAACGGGAAGATCAAAGGCAAAAGAAAATGATCCAACAACTGTCGCCTCGGGTAGGGGCTTAAATAGATAAATACGAAAGGGCCGAAGAATGAGATCTTTAAATATTGCTGCAACGGGGATGCTAGCTCAGCAACAAAATGTTGAGGTCATCTCCAATAACATAGCCAATATGAATACCACGGGTTTTATGAGGCGACGCACAGAATTTCAGGATCTAATCTACCAGAATTTAAGGAGAGTAGGATCAACCTCATCTGACGCAGGGACGATCGTTCCTTCGGGGGTCCAGTTAGGTCTAGGCGTCAAATTAGCCGCAGTTTATCGTATTCATGAACAAGGCAACTTAACTGCGACAGACAACACCTTTGATTTATCAATTCAGGGTACTGGTTTTTTCCAAATCACACTTCCCGACGGCTCAACGGGCTACACAAGGGATGGATCTTTTCAATTGAGCCCAGAAGGTAATATCGTATCGCATGACGGTAATCCTCTCGATCCAGCCATTACTGTCGACCCGGCTGCACTAGACGTAACAATCAATTCAACCGGTGAAGTTTTAGTCAAAATCGGCGGGCAGATTGCACCAGTAAACGCAGGCCAAATCCAACTCGCAACATTTCCCAATGATGCCGGTTTAGAGGCAATAGGTGACAACTTATACTTGGAATCTCCAGCCTCAGGTACAGCCACTGTCGGGAATGCCGGAGCGGTAGGCTTCGGAACATTGCTACAAGGCTTTTTAGAAACATCAAACGTAAATGCCGTTTCTGAAGTTTCAGAGCTGATTTCGGCGCAGCGTGCCTATGAGATGAATTCCAAAGTAATTAAGACCTCTGACGAAATGATGGGCACCCTCAACCAAATTAAATAGGAGCTCAGGATGAGTAGAATAGGCACCATAATTCTGACAACTTGGGTGTTCCTTAGTTCCGGAGTATTGGCCACAGAAATATCACCCAGAGAAATATCGCTTAGAACTTCCGTCATTGTCGAATCAGAATATCTCACACTAGAAGATTTTTTTGGAATTTCTGATGAAAGAGCGTCAACGCGGATTGCTCGATCGCCAAAACCCGGTCGCACAGCAACGTTCGAAGCAAAATGGCTATATCGTGTAGCACGCGCATACAAGATAGACTGGCGTCCGATGAGCCTTGCTACTCGCGTCATAGTGGAGCGGGCAAGCCAACAAATATACCGTGATCAAATTGAGGATGCACTCACTGCATCCCTTCGTGAGAAAGGCGTTGACGGCAAAATTGAAATCACGATGCGGCGTTTAATCAAAATACACGTCGCGACTAACCAGTTAGCGTCGGTAGGCATCGAACATCTGGCATTCGAACCTGGAAGCGGTCGTTTCATCGCTAACTTAACAGCTCCCGCCAATGATCCATCAGGCCAAAGATATAGAGTTAGCGGCCGAGTGCATCAATTGAAGACAATTCCTGTCGTCAACAAAAGGATGCGTCGAGGTCATGAAATCAGAAGAAACGATATCGAATGGATAAACGTACGCCTTTCAAAAATTCCACAAGACATCGTCATGGACGAAGAAGATCTAATCGGAATGGCTGCAAAACGTACAATCACAAGAAATACACCAATCAGGTATGCATACATTCGTAAACCCATCCTAATCAAGAGGGGAAGTCTAGTAACTATCAACCTAACCACACCCATGATGCGACTAACAGCGCAGGGAAAAGCCCTCCAGGAAGGGAGTATTGGAGATACGGTTCAAGTTAAAAACATGCAAAGTAAACAGAAGATCGAAGCCCGCGTCACCGGAGTTAACAAAGTAGCTGTCGTTTTGCTCGAGCGTAACGCCCTAAACTAGGAGGAACAAATGCCTAAGCGCCATTATGCCGTTCTGAGGCTCAGCATTTTGATAGTATCCGCAATCCTTTTGACATCCTGTAATATGCTAACACGCCTATCTGAATTGAAGAGTGGACCTCAGGTCAGCGCCATAGCCAATCCAACGGCCCGACCTAAATACCGTCCAGTGAGCATGCCGATGCCAATGCCAAAAAATATTGTCCGTAAGGCCAATTCTCTTTGGCGACCTGGTGCTCGCGCGTTCTTTCGAGATCAACGCGCCAGCGACGTGGGCGATATCCTAACCGTTAAATTGTCAATTGAAGATAGCGCAGCCTTAGCCAATAAAACCACAGGGGCAAGGGACGACACAGAGGACGGAGATGTTACCAATCTCCTAGGTTTGGAACTTGAGTTTACAAAGGTTTTACCCGAGGGACTTAACCCAGCGACTGCCTTAAGTCTGGGAACGAGCCGGGCCACTTCAGGTAATGGTGCGATTGACCGATCTGAGAAGCTAGAAATTACGCTCGCCGCCATCATTACGCAAATTTTACCTAACGGTAACTTCGTTATTTTCGCGCGCCAGGAATTGAAAGTGAACTTTGAACTCAGGGAAGTTCTCGTGACAGGCGTTATCCGACCGGAAGACATAAACTCAGACAACGAAATTTGGCACTCAAAGATAGCAGAAATGCGCGTCGCTTACGGTGGCCGAGGAACAATATCCGATCTACAACAACCTCGCTACGGGACTCGAATGATAGACATAATTTTCCCGTTCTAATTCCAATCAGAATTGGAACAACTTGAGGCCGGTGGCATACCACCGGCCTTCTTTTTATCTGCGTTTACGTTTCGATGTTATCACTATTTACTCTGCGAGATAGGTTTTTTCCATGCGCTCGTGGCGCTCCTGTGCTTCAAGGCTCAATGTCGCAATTGGACGTGCCTCCAGTCTCTTTATTCCGATTGCTTCATTAGTTTCCTCGCAATAACCGTAGGATCCGTCCTCTATTCTCGCCAAGGCTTCGTCAATTTTGGAAATTAATTTTCTCGCCCTGTCACGAGTACGAAGCTCCAATGAACGATCTGCTTCTACAGAAGCCCTAACACCCAAGTCAGGTTCCACCAAACTGGTTTCTTTAAGGTTTGTGCGGGTCTCATTTACCTCCTCAAGCAATTCCATGCGCCATTGGAGCAGTTTCTGGCGAAAATACTCCAGCTGTAGATCATTCAAAAATGTTTCTTTTTCCGACGGCTTGTAGTCGGGCGGAAGCGTCACCGTCACGTCTTATCGCCTTCCCATTGCAACATTCATACTGACGGCAAAATATAGTTTTTGAATTTAAGCCCCTCAAGCTTTCTTTATACTTGATAAAGAAAGAAATTTATTTTCTAAGTGCACCTAATTTCAGGTTGCAAACACATCGAGACGTAAATTCCAACAATGATTCAACCATCCCTTCCGCACGAACAGGAGGTTTCCACCACCGTGACCGGCTTTAGGAACGTCTGGAAATTGAGGTGACTGCCCGGCGTTGGTTGATGTTGTCATATAGATTAAATGTTTCGGCTTAGCTTGGCCAACTCGATTTCTGCACGCAGTTCTATTTCATTAATAATATCAATCAGTCGAGGATCACTGACACTCGCCTTCCGCACCCTGAGCCTTTGAGCTAGGGTCTCAAGACGTTCTTTCGGTATAGCGCCAATCAAAAAACCATGGCGGATGTCGTCTAGTGAATCGAGAATGTCGCTACCCCATTCCGCCAGTTGCCTCCGTTTCTCACGCTCGGGTTGATCAATAATTTCTTGAACTGTGAGGATCGAATTTATACCCGTAACCGCCGTATTTCTCGAAGACACTTCTGTTTCGGAGGAAATTTTGGAAGCCTGGCTTAAATGTTCCGAAAAGTTTACGCCTCTTGCCGGTTCGCCTTTCTTTGCTTTACGGGAGGACTGCGTGGAGGGCTTCTTAACTTCTGGGATTCTCATAAAAAAATGATAAACCGAATTACCTGAACTGGGAAGCTTCTTAGCATTAAAGCATCTATTACATCTGGCAAAATTTGCCTATCTCCTCGGGTTAAATCGTTTCAAACAGATATACTACAAATAATCCTATAATTTTTTAAAAAAAATCAAGCTCTTAACAATATTTCTGTATTGGCATTAAAATTGCTTAATATAAAGGGCAGGAAAATAAATATTTTATCGCCGGCATTACCGGCACCTAATTTCGGTGGGAGAGCATAACGATGGCTTTATACGGATTGATGTCGGCACCCATAGCCGGCATGATGGCCCAGACATCAGCCTTTGGAGCCATCTCGGACAACATCGTAAACATGCGAACGGGTGGTTATAAATCCACCGACGTTAGGTTCAGAACAGCCCTCGCAACGACCTTTTTCAACAACTCGGATGTCGGGGGGATAGTGCCAATACGTGTTAATAACATTGAACAACAAGGACCGCTTAACTCAACCGACAATCCAAACAACCTTGGCATTAGCGGAAAGGGGCTATTTGTTTTGAACTCTGAAGGCGATGGAACAGGTGATAGACTCTACACAAGAGATGGCCAATTTCAGTTGAAGAATTTTGGCGAGGAAACTATTACGGGTTTCGTACGTGCAGACGGATCAATAGACACGATAAGTAAAACGGGAGCAAATCCCATCTCCTTTACAATCAATAAGTCTTTTCTCGTGGACAAAAATGGTCACTTCGTACAAGGATGGCCCGCCAATGAATTAGGGGAGATCAACGCCGCTTCGGATCCAGAAGCCATGAGAGTGGATCAGTTCGGATTTATTTCGGACGCCTCGGCTACAACCGCCGCAAACCTGCAAATCACCCTACCTGCCACTGCAGATACTGGCCAAATTGAGAAGGCAAAGGCCAGCGTCTTCGTTGCAACAGGAGACCTTAACTCCCTTGATTTTGTCTGGACAAAGGGCGCCGCCGCTCAGGAGTGGACATTAAGTATCGCACCCGTAAATGGGACATCCACCACCACAAAAGCCTTCACCTTTGGAGCTGATGGCACCCTTCCGGCTGGTACAACAACGCCGGTTGATGTTACCTGGAACGATGGGCAAACGAGCGCGATAACGCTGGACCTTTCAAAGACCAGATCTCTTGGAACGCAATTTTTTTATACAGACTTTCAGAAAGACGGCCGCTCTCCCGGTGATCTCCGAACTTTCGAGTTTGATGAAAAAGGCAATATAATTGGGGAATTTTCCAATGGTGTGGCCAGACCATTATATAAAATGCCCCTCGCTACCTTCGTCAATACGAATGGCCTGGACCTTCAACAGGGAAACACGTTTTCTGAGTCTGTGGCATCGGGCACTGCCTTGCTACGCGAAGCTGATTTAAGCGGCGTCGCTCAATTGGTTCCGTTTAAGCACGAGATATCCAACACAGATCTCGGTGCTGAATTTCAAACGATGATCCTGGTCCAGCAGGCCTACAATAGTTCCGCAACCGTCTTCAAGACAGTGGACGAGATGACCTCTACCGCAGCCGATATGAAGTCTTAAGACATTGGCAAGTACCTA
>PTLH01000043.1 GCA_002938035.1 Alphaproteobacteria bacterium MarineAlpha3_Bin6 | reverse complement strand
CATGTTCTTCACATAGTCAGCATGACCAGGACAGTCCACATGAGCATAGTGGCGGTTGTCTGACTCATACTCAACGTGCGCCGTCGAAATCGTAATCCCACGCTCGCGTTCCTCAGGAGCCTTATCAATATCGTCATAACCTATAAACTCAGCACCACCCGTTTCCGCCAACGTCTTCGTAATCGCCGCCGTCAAAGTCGTCTTCCCATGATCAACGTGGCCAATCGTGCCAACATTGCAATGAGGCTTAGTGCGCTGAAATTTCTCTTTAGCCATCGCTTCTTCTCCCTGCTGGGCCTAAAATCCTTTTACTATAATTGCATGAAACCAACACTATCCGGCTAACCTTTCACGAACTTCATCAGAAACCGTCTGAGGAATTTCTGAATAATGGTCGAAATGCATTGTAAATTGTGCTCTTCCCTGCGACTGAGAACGCAAAGTATTTACGTAACCAAACATATTGGCAAGCGGTACCATAGCACCTACTACTCGTGCATTACCCTGTTGGTCCATGGATGTTACGTCACCACGACGACTATTTAAATCACCGATTATATCACCCATATATTCTTCGGGTGTAACGACCTCTACTCTCATGACAGGCTCTAGAAGGGCGGGTTTGGCTTTTAAAATTCCTTCACGAAAAGCAGCACGGGACGCAATTTCAAAAGCCATCACACTCGAGTCCACATCATGTGAGTCACCGTCGTAGAGTTCGGCTTTTAGATCGATAACTGGAAAACCTGATAACGGCCCAGATTCCATCGCGCTTCGAAACCCTTTTTCTACACCAGGTATGAACTCTTTCGGCACGCTACCTCCAACGACACTATTTTTAAACTCAAATCCAGATCCAGAAGGCAAAGGTTCAAAATTTACTTTGATGCGAGCGAATTGGCCCGCCCCGCCGGTTTGTTTTTTATGAATATAATCTACACTAGATGGGATTGTAATCGTTTCTCGATAAGCAACTTGTGGTTGCCCAACACTGGCATCAACCTTAAATTCTCGCTTCATACGATCAACAAGTATTTCAAGATGCAATTCACCCATACCTTTAATAATTGTCTGACCACTTTCCAAATCACTAGACACCTGAAAGGACGGATCCTCCGCAGCCAAACGCCCTAATGCCTGACCCATTTTCTCCTGATCGCCTTTTGTTTTTGGCTCCACCGCTATTTCAATGACAGGATCGGGAAACTCCATCCGCTCAAGGACTACAGGATGATCGGGATCGCAAAGCGTATCTCCTGTGGTCGTTCCCTTAAGACCAGCCAAGGCGATAATATCACCTGCACGTGCCTCCTTAACATCTTCGCGGTCATTTGCATGCATCATTAGCATACGACCCACACGCTCCTTCCGTTCCTTCACTGAGTTCAAAACGTAGGAACCCGCATCTAACACTCCTGAATATACACGGGCAAACGTGAGTGTCCCAACGTAAGGATCATTCATTATCTTGAAGGCTAGCGCTGCAAATGGCTGGTCATCAGAATTATTCCGTTCAATTTCTTCGTTTGTGCCAACTTTTACACCCTTTATTGCAGCAACGTCTGTCGGTCCCGGAAGAAAATTAACAACCGCATCAAGAAGGGGCTGCACACCTTTGTTTTTAAATGATGAACCACATAAAACCGGAACAAATTCTGACTTAATAGTACCTTTGCGTATACACGCGACCAATGTTTCTTCTTCCGGTTCATTCCCCTCCAAATATGCTTCCATCGCATTGTCATCTTGCTCGACCGCTAGCTCAATCATATTCTCGCGAAACTTGCGTGATGTTTGAAGAAGGTCATCCGGTATTTCAGTATATTCATATTCTGCACCAAGCGTTTCGTCTTTCCAGACCACCGCCTTAAATTTGATTAAAT
Source organism: Alphaproteobacteria bacterium MarineAlpha3_Bin6 (assembly GCA_002938035.1). Lineage (GTDB taxonomy): Bacteria > Pseudomonadota > Alphaproteobacteria > Rhodospirillales > UBA2165. The sequence goes on along the minus strand of PTLH01000043.1, from coordinate 14,118 downwards.
CAACAACACCAACAAACTCAGTTTCAGAGCCAATCGGCAATTGGGTAATCAAAGGCTTGGCCCCAAGGCGGTCAGAAATCATGCTCACACAACGGTCAAAATCTGCTCCAACACGGTCCATTTTGTTTATGAAACATATTCGCGGTACAACATATTTATCTGCTTGGCGCCAAACCGTTTCGGATTGAGGTTCAACGCCGGCCACACTATCAAAAACAGCAACCGCGCCGTCGAGTATCCGTAAACTACGTTCGACTTCAATCGTGAAGTCAACGTGCCCCGGTGTATCAATAATATTTACACGGTGCCCCTTCCAATCGCAGGTAGTCGCTGCAGAAGTTATAGTAATGCCTCGCTCTTGCTCCTGCTCCATCCAATCCATAGTAGCGTTGCCGTCATGAACCTCACCTATTTTGTATGAGCGCCCCGTATAGAAAAGAATACGTTCTGTAGTCGTAGTCTTGCCCGCGTCAATATGAGCCATAATCCCGATATTTCGGTAACAATCCAATGGGGTCGTGCGTGCCATTTCTGATATAATTCTCTCAGAACAGAAAGACTACCAACGATAATGGGCAAAAGCTTTATTTGCTTCAGCCATCCGATGAGTATCTTCTCGTTTTTTTACTGCCGCTCCGCGATTTTCGGCAGCATCAAGGAGTTCTGCGGACAGGCGCCCAGTCATGGTATTTTCTGCTCTCTTTCGAGATGTTTCAATTATCCATCTAATTGCTAAAGCCTGGGATCGGTCATTACGCACTTCCACGGGGACTTGATAGGTAGCACCGCCAACGCGTCGAGAGCGAACCTCAACTTGTGGCTTTACATTGTTTAATGCCTCCTGGAATACCTTAATGGGATCTTGACTAGACTTTTGTTCAATTTCATCAAAGGCCTCATATACGATTTTTTCTGCAATAAATTTTTTACCATCCATCATCAAAGCATTCATAAGCTTGGTTAGGACCACATCCCCATATTTAGGATCGGGATTAAATTCGCGTTTTTCGGCGGCGTGGCGACGTGACATGATAAGCAAAAACCTCTTTTATTTTGGCCGTTTAGTACCATATTTCGACCGGCGCTGACGACGGTCGTCAACACCTTGGGTATCCAAAGTCCCTCGAATTATATGATAGCGAACACCGGGTAGATCTTTTACGCGGCCACCCCTTATAAGGACGACCGAGTGTTCTTGAAGATTGTGTCCCTCACCTGGTATATAAGAAGTAACCTCAAATCCATTAGTCAAACGAACACGAGCTACTTTGCGTAAAGCCGAATTCGGCTTTTTCGGAGTAGTAGTGTAAACACGCGTGCATACCCCTCTTTTTTGTGGACAAGCCTCCATCGCTGGCACCTTATTACGTTCTACAGGTGCTTTGCGCGGCTTTCTTACCAATTGATTGATCGTCGGCATTTACCGTCAATTACTCCTTAATTATCACATAGTCCTCAAACAACACCGTCTTCCTTATCAAAATAAACGATGGGCACCGGCAACCATCAGAGCCAACAAACAACACAGCTCTCAGCCGGAAAACCCATTCGGGCGAATTTTTGTCAGTTTTATAGAGGCCTACAGCGTCTCGGATGAACACCGACCACCTGCACCCTCTGGAAGGCACGGGATAATAGTTTCGCTTACTTTTCGCGTCAAGCTCTGAAATGCATTTTTTTCAATATTTTCATATATTTCTCAGCTACGCTAGTTCTGCTGGGAATGGTACAAAAAATCTCCTTATCTTACGAATGAAAACAGTAAATCTGATTAAATTAATTTAATATTCCATTATCTAATTAACCACTTAAAATAATGCTAAGTAGCTTTTACTAGCATAGTTAATGAAATATGCGTTTATTTCCCTAAATTTTTTTTGAATATTTAGATAAAAGACATTTTACTCGGCAGCTGTCTTTACAACTGCATTCTCAGCAATGTCAGCGGTATCAGATACCACCGCGGCATCTTCAATAGCAGAAGATTTTGCGGTCATCTCATCTACTAACTCCTTGTCTCTTTCTGCAGCAATGCTTCGGAATCGGTTCATCACAGATCCAGTACCAGCAGGGATCAATCGACCCACAATAACGTTTTCTTTTAGACCTACCAAGTTATCTCGTTTACCAGAAACAGCTGCTTCTGTGAGAACTCGTGTTGTTTCCTGAAAAGATGCTGCTGATATAAAAGACGATGTTTGTAGAGAAGCTTTTGTGATCCCTTGAAGCATGGGGACAGAAGATGCCAACTGCCCTTTTTCCACCTTTATTTTGGAATTGACCTCATTGAATTCTTCTTTGTCCACTAGTTCCCCCACGAGGAATGTTGTGTCACCACCGTCAACAACTTCCACCTTTTGCAGCATTTGACGGACGATAACTTCAATGTGTTTGTCGTCAATCCGCACGCCTTGAAGGCGGTAGACTTCTTGTACTTCATAAATTAGATACTCAGCCAATGCTTCAACCCCCATTACCTTCAAAATGTCGTGGGGGACTGGCGGCCCATCCATCAATGAATCACCCCGTTCAACGTAATCTCCCTCTTGGACACTTATGTGCTTACCTTTCGGGATCATGTACACCATTGGTTCCTCGTCTTTATCATCCGGAACCACAACTATTCGGCGCTTATTCTTAAAATCCTTTCCAAATTCAATACGTCCCTCATTTTCTGAAATTATAGCATGATCTTTTGGCTTGCGGGCCTCAAACAACTCAGCAACCCTCGGCAATCCACCCGTGATATCTCGAGTCTTAGAGGCTTCACGCGGAATACGAGCCAAAACATCACCTGCATTCACTTTCTTTCCATTCTCAACGCTCAAAATTGCGTCAACTGACATAAAATAGCGTGCCTCCATGCCATTTGGCAGTTTCAAGACCTTATTCTTGGCATCACGAAGTGTGATGCGCGGACGCAAATCTGCGCCCTTTGGCTGCTGCTTCCAATCAACCACAACCTTCGAGGAAATACCCGTCGCCTCATCTAAGACTTCGCGCATAGTGACACCTTCTTCTAAATCCATATAATTCGCTGTGCCCTCTTTTTCAGTAATAATCGGCAGAGTATATGGATCCCATTCAGCTAGTTTATCTCCCCTTTTCACTGAGACTTTGTCTTTAACTAACAACTTAGCACCATAAGGAATACGATGACGTGCACGTTCCCGGTCTTTATCGTCAATTAGAAGAAGCTCCGCATTGCGGGTCATAACGATGTTCGTTCCAGAACTGTTTTTCACCACGTTACAATTGGCTAGACGAACTTTAGTATCCGCAGAAGCCTCTATGTTGGATTGTTCCGCACCACGCTGCGCAGCACCACCAATGTGGAACGTGCGCATCGTTAGTTGCGTTCCAGGCTCTCCAATTGACTGAGCCGCGATAACGCCAACAGCTTCTCCCATATTTACTTCTGTCCCCCGCGCAAGGTCTCGACCATAACAGGCGCCACAAATTCCAGATTTGGTTTCACACGTTAACACCGAACGAACACGCACCGACTCAATTTCAGCTTTTGATAACTTTTCTACCCCGTCTTCGTCCAGTAGAGTGTTTCGCTTTATAAGCACTTCGTTAGTTTCGGGATCATTTACTGATTCAGCCAGCGTTCTCCCAAGTACCCTGTCTCCAAGTGTAACGATTGTTTCACCACCTTCTATTACAGAAGTGACCTTAATACTTTCATTGGAACCGCAATCTTTTTCGATTACGATACAATCCTGGGCCACGTCGACAAGCCGTCGGGTCAAATATCCGGAGTTTGCGGTTTTTAACGCTGTATCAGCCAACCCTTTCCTAGCGCCATGTGTGGAATTAAAATACTCAAGTACGGATAAGCCTTCCTTAAAATTTGAAATAATAGGAGTTTCAATGATCTCCCCGGATGGCTTTGCCATGAGGCCACGCATACCAGCTAATTGCTTCATTTGGGCAGCTGAACCACGGGCACCAGAATCTGCCATCATGAAAATTGAATTCAGAGGCTTACCCACCTCAATTTTTGATATCTCTTCCATCATCTTGTCAGCAACTTCGTCAGTGCAATTAGACCAGGCATCAACTGCCTTATTATACTTCTCACCTTTTGTAATTAAACCGTCGAGGTACTGCCGTTCATATGATTCAACCTGTTTTTCGGTATTTTGAACCAAACTCTGCTTAGCACCAGGAACTACCAAGTCATCCTTGCCAAATGAAATTCCTGCTTTACAAGCATATCCAAATCCTAGTGCCATTATACGGTCTGCAAAAATAACTGTTTCCTTCTGTCCGCAGTGGCGGTAGACCTCATCAATTACTGCAGAAACATCTTTCTTGGTGAGCAATTTGTTCACCATTTCGTGATGAACATTAGGATTTTTTGGTAACAAGTCGGTAAGCATCATGCGTCCAGGGGTCGTCTCAATTCTAATAGTCTTGAAGTCACCATTGGCGGTTATTATCTGATATCGCGCTTTTATTTTTGAATGAAGGGATATGACCCCTTGTTCCATAGCTAGTTCGATTTCGCTAATATCGGTAAACGCCATCCCTTCACCCGGTTCGCCTTCACGTTCTATTGTCAAATAGTAAAGCCCTAACACTATGTCTTGGGATGGTACAATTATCGGCTTACCGTTAGCCGGACTGAGTATATTGTTAGTCGACATCATAAGCACACGTGATTCTAATTGCGCTTCAAGCGATAATGGCACGTGGACAGCCATTTGATCACCATCAAAATCAGCATTAAATGCCGTGCAAACTAACGGATGAAGTTGTATTGCTTTACCTTCAATTAAGACCGGCTCAAAAGCTTGAATACCAAGTCTATGCAATGTCGGGGCTCTATTTAGTAACACGGGGTGCTCCCGAATAACTTCTTCTAAAATATCCCAAACCTCTGGCCGTTCCTTTTCAACCATGCGCTTAGCGGCTTTTATTGTTGTGGCCATGCCATATTTTTCGAGTCGCGAATACACGAACGGTTTAAATAATTCTAAAGCCATTTTTTTTGGAAGGCCGCATTGATGAAGCATCAATTCTGGGCCCACAACGATCACGGAACGACCAGAATAGTCAACGCGTTTACCAAGTAGGTTCTGCCGAAAGCGACCTTGCTTACCTTTAAGCATGTCTGACATCGATTTCAACGGCCGCTTGTTTGCACCAGTAATGGCTCGCCCACGACGACCATTATCAAACAAGGCATCAACAGACTCCTGCAGCATCCGTTTTTCATTACGCACTATTATTTCAGGAGCTCTTAACTCAATTAGGCGCTTAAGGCGGTTGTTCCTATTAATGACGCGACGGTATAGGTCATTAAGGTCTGAAGTGGCAAAACGCCCGCCATCAAGAGGGACTAGTGGACGTAACTCTGGCGGGATAACAGGCACTACCTCTAAAATCATCCACTCAGGCCTGGCACCAGAGTTGATAAATGCCTCGACAAGCTTAAGTCGTTTGACAAATTTTTTCCGTTTAGCCTCTGATTTTGTTTCTTTCAAATCACTTTTTAGTATTTCGTATTCGTCGGTTAGCTCTATACGTTCCAACATTAAGCGGATCGCTTCAGCTCCAATTCCTGCTTGAAAGGCGTCCTCACCATAATCATCGACGGCATCTTGGTACTCGTCCTCAGTTAAAAGTTGTTTTTCTATCAAAGGAGTAAGACCTGGCTCCGAGACAACGTAACTATCAAAATAGAGTACACGCTCCAGGTCCTTCAGTGTCATGTCTAATAGAAGACCAATACGTGATGGTAAAGACTTCATAAACCAAATATGAGCGACTGGTGCAGCCAACTCGATATGTCCCATTCGATCACGCCGCACTTTTGTAAGAGTGACTTCAACGCCGCACTTTTCGCAGACAATACCCTTGTATTTCATACGCTTATACTTACCGCATAAGCATTCATAATCTTTAATCGGACCAAATATTCTGGCACAAAAAAGACCGTCACGTTCGGGTTTAAAAGTTCGATAATTTATGGTCTCTGGTTTTTTTATCTCACCAAATGACCAAGAGCGGATTCGTTCAGGACTAGCTATACTGATCCGAATATGATCAAATTGCTGGGTTGATTTTGCAGGTTCAAAGATCCGCGTCAACTCGTTCATCTGTTATCTCCTTAGGGCTATTACCTATGGCGGCATTTAATAAAACACCGTTAGTGAGTACTTTGTTTCAATTCAACATTCAGACAAAGGGCATGTAGTTCCTTAACCAAGACGTTAAAGGACTCTGGAATACCCGCTTCAAAGGTATCGTCACCCCTGACCACCGCTTCATAAACTTTGGTGCGACCAGATACGTCATCAGATTTAACAGTCAACATTTCTTGCAGCGTATACGCTGCCCCATATGCTTCGAGGGCCCAAACTTCCATTTCTCCGAAGCGCTGGCCACCAAACTGGGCCTTGCCACCGAGCGGCTGTTGGGTGACCAAACTATATGGACCGATTGAACGGGCATGAATCTTGTCGTCTACAAGATGGTGGAGTTTTAACATGTAAATGTAGCCCACTGTAACATCACGATCAAAATGTTCTCCAGTCCGCCCATCAAAAAGCTTTACTTGACCCGACACATCAACGTTTGCCTTTTTCAGCAATTCGACAATATCATCTTCATGAGCACCGTCGAACACTGGCGTAGCAATAGGGATACCATTCCTGAGATTCCCCGCGAGTTCGACTACTTCTCCTTCATCGAGGTCTGCGATATCTGACTTATAGGTAGGCTCGCCATAAACGTCTTTCAGTTTTTCGTGAAGATCTTCAATCACGGCCTCGCCATGATTGATTTTGTCCAATACATCGCCAATTTGCTGGCCAAGGCCTGCACATGCCCAACCTAGATGAGTTTCAAGGATTTGGCCAACGTTCATCCGCGAGGGAACTCCTAATGGATTTAATACCAAATCTATAGGGGTACCATCTTCTAGGGTTGGCATATCCTCTATCGGCGTAATCCTAGAAATGACCCCCTTGTTGCCATGACGCCCGGCCATCTTGTCTCCTGGTTGGAGTTTACGCTTTACTGCAACAAATACCTTAACCAGTTTCATCACACCGGGTGGCAGTTCGTCTCCTCGTTCAAGCTTTTCAACTTTATCGTCAAAACGACGTTGATACTCTGCTACATCATCTTCGTGTCGAGTTTTTCTAGATTCTATCTCGCCCATTACTTTGTCGTTTCCGATCGTAATTTGGAGTTGCTGCCCCAGTGTCAAATTATCTAGAATTTCTTCGGTAATGAGAGTACCTGGTTTAAGGTCTTTTGACCCACCCAGTAATTTTCGTTTGAGTAGTCTAGCCCTTATCTCCCGCTGAAAGCTTCTTTCTAAAATCGCTATCTCGTCGTCCCGGTCCTTGGCGTGACGTTCGATTTCTGCCCGTTCAATTGCAAGCGCCCGTTCATCTTTATCAACACCTCGACGAGAAAACACTCTTACCTCAACCACTGTACCCGCAACCCCCGGAGGAAGTTTGAGTGAGGTATCACGCACGTCGGAGGCCTTTTCCCCAAATATCGCTCGGAGAAGCTTTTCTTCCGGGGTCATCGGTGATTCGCCCTTAGGTGTAACTTTCCCAACTAGAATATCCCCTGGAGAGACCTCAGCACCAATGTAAACAATTCCCGCTTCATCCAGAGCTTTCAGAGCCTCTTCCCCAACGTTGGGGATATCACGTGTAATTTCTTCTTGGCCGAGTTTAGTATCACGAGACATCACCTCAAGTTCCTCAATGTGTATTGAGGTAAACACATCGTCCCGAACTATACGCTCTGAGATTAAAATTGAGTCTTCAAAATTGTAACCATTCCAAGGCATAAAAGCCGCCAGAACATTTCTGCCAAGGGCTAGTTCCCCAAGTTGAGTCGAAGGACCATCAGCAATTATATCGTCCGCTTTTATTCGGTCACCCACTTTAACTAAAGGTCGTTGATTAATGCATGTATTTTGGTTCGAACGTTGAAACTTTTGAAGTGTGTAGGTATCAACGCCAGGCTTTTCGTGCCCTCCACCATCTCCATCTGCATGCACAACAATTCGCGTCCCATCAATCTGGTCGACCAACCCGTCACGAGTAGCGATCAGCGTTGCGCCTGAATCTCGAGCAACCGTCTCCTCCATACCGGTACCAACTAGAGGCGCTTCAGCCTGGATAAGCGGCACGGCTTGTCGCTGCATATTGGAACCCATAAGAGCTCGGTTGGCGTCATCATTCTCCAAAAATGGTATAAGTGCCGCGGCTACTGAAACGAGTTGCTTCGGAGACACGTCTATTAATTGAACATCTTCAGCGGGAACCAAGATGACTTCGTCGCTCTTCCGGCAGTTAACGAGTTCGTGAACAAACTTACCGTTGCTATCAAGCTCTTCATTTGCCTGAGCGATGGTATATTTACCCTCGTCCATAGCTGATAGGTGTATAACCTGATTACTTACCTTACGGCTAATTACCTTACGATAAGGACTTTCGATAAAGCCATATTGATTAACTCGTGCATATGTAGCCAAGCTATTAATTAAGCCAATATTTGGGCCTTCTGGTGTTTCAATGGGACAAATTCTACCATAGTGAGTAGGATGCACATCCCGAACCTCGAACCCAGCGCGTTCCCTAGTTAAACCACCGGGACCTAGGGCCGATAATCGACGTTTGTGCGTGATCTCTGACAATGGATTAGTCTGATCCATAAACTGACTTAGCTGGGAAGACCCAAAGAATTCCCTGACAGCTGCTGCAGCCGGTTTCGCATTTATTAAATCATGCGGCATGATCGTATCAATATCTACCGAACTCATTCGCTCACGAATTGCCCTCTCCATACGAAGAAGACCAACACGATACTGGTTTTCCATTAACTCGCCCACTGATCTAACCCGGCGATTGCCGAGGTGGTCTATGTCGTCTATTTCTCCTCTTCCATCCTTTAAATCGACCAGAATCTTGACCACTTTTAGGATATCCTCGCGTCGCAGAACCCTAACCGAATCATCCGTATCGAATTCCAATCGGGAATTCATTTTTACCCGCCCCACAGAAGACAGGTCGTAGCGATCAGAGTCAAAAAACAACCCCTGGAAAAGCGCATCAGCGGTATCAAGGATTGGCGGTTCACCTGGACGCATGACCCGGTACATGTCAATTAAGGCATCTTCGCGGCTGTTATTTTTATCTACAGCGAGCGTATTTCGAATATACGAACCTACCCTAATGTGATCGATGGAAAGAGTAGGCAAAATTTCAAACTTTGCTTCCTCCAGTTCCACTAATTTTTCCTCAGTAATCTCCTCACCTGCCTCCAAAAAAACCAAGCCCGAACTTTCGTCGATGACATCTTCTGCAGAAAATCGACCGATTATTTCTTCAACCGGAACAACAAAGTCACTAATATTCTTTGTTTGCAACTCCTTGAGAACACGTGGCGTAAGCTTGGTTCCCGCCTCAACCGCTACTCGGTTTGACTTAGCATTTATAAGATTGTAGTCGAGCCTCAACCCACGAAGGCCATCAAAATCAACCTGAATTTTCCAGCCTTTCTTAACTCTGGTGTACACCACTTTGTCATAAAAATAGGAAAGAATACTTTCGGGGGTCATTCCCTCTGCATCCAGCGGATCAATTGCTTTCCCCTGAGACAATAGGTCTTGGCGTTTTTTTACGGTTTCCGGGCTATCAAGGCCAAGAAGCAAAGTAGTAACCGGAAGTTTACGTCTTCGATCAATTCGAACGTAAAGGATGTCTTTGGCGTCAAATTCAAAATCAAGCCACGAACCTCGGTAAGGGATAACTCTCGCACCAAATAAAAATTTTCCTGACGAATGAGTTTTACCTTTGTCATGGTCAAAGAAGACACCTGGAGAACGATGCATTTGGGACACTATCACCCGCTCTGTACCATTAATAACAAACGTACCATTTCCGGTCATCAATGGCATTTCACCCATGTATACAACTTGTTCCTTAATATCTCTGACGGACCGCGAAGCTGATTCCTCGTCCACATCCCAAACAACCAGCCTCAACGTGATCTTAAGAGGGGCACCATATGTCATTCCTCTTTGCTGGCACTCCTCGACATCGTAAGAAGGATCTTCAAAGTCGTAATCTACAAATTCCAGTGTCCCCTTCTCAGAGAAGTCTTGTATGGGAAACACAGACTTAAAAACTTCTTGCAAACCGGCATTTAAACGATCTTGTCGAGTGACATCTCGTTGAAGAAAATTTTCATATGAATTTTTTTGAACCTCTATAAGATTGGGCATAGGCACCACTTCAGGAATACGCCCAAAGTTTTTTCTTACCCTTTTACGATTGGTAAAAGATCGAACAGCCATATTAGCTCCTAATAAATTTCACTGTTTTATTACATCCGATGTAACAAGCGCCGCTTCTTACGCGCGCAGGTAACAACTACAATTTTCCGAAACTAATTCCGAAAAAATTCAACTGACCCCAACCCGGAACCAAACACCTACTATCTCGACCGCAGCACGGCCTATTCTTCGCAGATGAATTCTTTTTTTGAAGGACAGCACAATTTAAATGCTCAAACTCATGCATTTTACCGCTAGTCCGTTTCCAGCGTGGATTTAACATTCACTTAAGTTCAACAGTAGCACCAGCTTCTTCGAGCTTAGTTTTAATCTTCTCTGCCTCATCCTTAGTCAAATCTTCTTTTATTGTATTCGGAGCACCTTCCACCAGGTCTTTAGCCTCCTTGAGGCCAAGCCCAGTTATGACACGCACTTCTTTGATAACATTGATTTTCTTATCACCAAAAGAAGTTAATTCAACGTTGAAAGAATCTTTCTCCGCAGCAGCATCACCTCCCCCTTCAACTCCAGGAGCAGCGGCAGCAACAGCAACAGGTGCAGCTGCAGAAACCCCCCACTTTTCTTCGAGCATTGTACTTAGTTCAGCCGCTTCTATAACCGTAAGGTTAGACAAGTCTTCAGCAATCTTTTCTAAATCAGCCATCTTAATTTCTCCTTTGTCTTAAACTGATAATTATCTGGGGCCTAAGCAGCTTTTTCGCTAGCTGCATGAGCACTTATAACACGGGCTACCTGAGCCGCTGGAGCCTGCAAAATGCCGGTGATTCTAGTTGCTGGAGTATTGATTAATGCCAATACTTTCCCCCGCAACTCATCCAGGGACGGAAGTTTAGCCAACGTAGCAACGGCATCAACATCAAGTATTTGTCCATTAAAGGATCCACCCAAAACGACCAGGTTTTCGTTTTCCTTAGCAAACTTCACCGCAACCTTTGCCGCTGCCACAGGATCACTTGAATAAGCAATAGCCGTAGGGCCATTGAATAATGTGCTTAAATCCTGAACCTTTGTTCCGTCCAGAGCAAGCCGCGTGAGACGATTTTTTGTAACCTTGAATCTTGCGCCAGATGCACGCATTTGACTGCGAAGATCAGTCATTTGTGCCACCGTCAAACCGTGATAATGGGTAACGACAATCAACGCTGCCTCTTTGAACACCTGCTTCAACGACGCTATCCACTCTTCCTTTCCTCTCCGGTCCACTAATCGCCTCCAACTTTTAGCCCTTTAAATAAGCCTATGGCTTTTTCGGGGCGGTTTAGATATGGTCTCAAAGAATATCTCCAAAACCCGTTTGCCCTGTCCAAGCCATCAGTCCAAGCTGTTTTGAGAAATTACTATTCCAAAAACAGTTCAAGTTCCGTCTCTGCAGGTGACCAATTCCTTATTGATCCTTAGGCCAGTTATGACACCTACGGTCTCAGACAAATCAAAGGAGAAAACCCCCCTAAGTCCACTCGCAAAAACAAATGGTCTATTACATACAGCCCGACTTAGTTAGTCAGGGTTGCAACATCTAATTTTACACTGGGTCCCATGGTGGAACTAAGTGTAACTCGTTCAACGTAAGTTCCCTTTACACCATTCGGTTTAGCCTTCAAAATCGCATTAACAAAGGCATTCACATTCTCCACAAGAGCTTCTTGTGCAAAACTAGATTTACCTATTCCTGCTTGCACGATGCCAGCCTTTTCAACTCTAAACTCTATTTCGCCACCTTTAGCGGCTTTTATTGCGTCGGCAATATTTGGCGTCACAGTGCCCAACTTAGGATTGGGCATAAGACCTTTGGGGCCCAATACCTTTCCCAGCTTCCCTACAACTGCCATCATATCGGGTGTGGCTATACAACGATCAAAATCAATCTTCCCATTTTGGATTTCTTCAGCCAAATCTTCCGCACCAACCAAATCAGCACCAGCAGCTTTTGCTTCATCGGCTTTATCTTCCTTGGTAAAGACCGCTACCCGCACTGATTTACCCGTTCCATTTGGCAACGCAACTACACCTCTAACCATCTGGTCCGCGTGACGCGGGTCAACGCCTAAATTCATAGAAATTTCTATAGTTTCATCGAACTTTGTTTTTTTATTTCCAATGATTAGTCTAATGGCTTCAGCAACATTTTGCGGGATCATCTTATCAAAACTTTGATAAGCGGCCTTTAAACGCTTACTGCGTACAACCATTCAAATACCCTCCACGCTAATTCCCATAGACCGCGCAGTACCCGCAATGATCTTACAGGCCTGCTCTACGTCGTTGGCATTGAGATCCTCTTTTTTCTTTTCAACGATCTCTTTAACTTGCTCCAATGTTATAGAGCCTACAACCTCTTGACCTGGGACTTCGGCTCCTTTGTCTAAACGAGCGGCCTTCATGATAAAGTAGCTAGCGGGTGGTGACTTCGTTTCATATGAGAAACTCTTATCCGCATAGACCGTAATCTTGACGGGTACTGGCATCCCTTGTTCCATTCCCTGAGTATTGGCGTTGAAAGCCTTACAAAATTCCATAATATTCAAGCCTGCCTGCCCCAGAGCCGGACCCACGGGGGGTGACGGGTTAGCCTGACCCGCTGGTATTTGAAGCTTTATATATCCGCTGACCTTTTTTGCCATTTTACCATCTCAGTTTATTACAAATTTAGCCATTATTTATTATCTGAACGTTACGGCCACTCAATAACGCCCAATAGGTCAGTAGTGATTATAGCCGCCCTAAGATTTCTCTACCTGTGAATACTCTAAATCAACCGGCGTGGAACGACCAAAAATTGAGACCGCCACTTTAAGTCTCGCTTTTTCCTCATCCACATCCTCCACCTGACCATTAAACGATGTAAAAGGCCCATCGCAAACTCGAACCGTTTCGCCGATCTCGAACGTAATCGACGGCTTTGGCTGATCCACACCCTCTTGAACTTGCTGCATTATCTGCCTAGCTTCAGTCTCACTAAGCGGATGTGGTCGCCCACGTGAACCCAAAAATCCCGTTACTTTTGGTGTATCCTTAACCAAGTGCCAAGTTTCGTCTGTCATTTGCATTTTAACCAAAACATAGCCAGGAAAAAATTTTCTCTCCGAGTTAACTTTCGCCCCACGACGCATTTTGATCACTTCTTCAATCGGGACCAACACCTCTTCAATTTGATCCGATAGGTGTGACTGGCGGGCCTGCTCTTCGATAGATTCCGCGACCTTTTTTTCAAATCCCGAATAAACGTGAATGACATACCATTGGACGTCCATCGTTTAAACTCCTAGGCCAAATATTAGCCTGACTCCAGCAGAAAGTATCTGATCAACCCCAAAAAAAAACAATGCAGCCAAAATAACCATGACAAAGACCATTCCGGTCGAAATCAAGGTCTCTTTTCGGGTAGGCCAAGTTACCTTTAGGGTTTCTTGACGAACTTGTCGGATGAATTGTAGAGCGTTGTGTTTGGCCATAAATTCTAAAACTTTCGCGTCAACTCTATCAATAAATACTCGTTTTTCTTCTGTGTGCTAATTTCCAGATAGCCTCAGAAGTTTTCTAATCAGGTGGCAGGGGCACCAGGACTCGAACCCGGGACCTGCGGTTTTGGAGACCGCCGCTCTACCAACTGAGCTATACCCCTTCCTTTCAAAACCTTGATCGCATTACATAACTTAAGATTTTTCCAAGAGGCTACTATCATTCTGCAATACTAGCGACAACCCCGGCACCAACAGTACGGCCCCCTTCGCGTATAGCAAAACGAAGCCCCTGATCCATAGCGATTGGCGTGATCAGTT
>PTLH01000042.1 GCA_002938035.1 Alphaproteobacteria bacterium MarineAlpha3_Bin6 | reverse complement strand
TCGACGCCTACTTGTGAAAGGGCATTCATGATTGCGTTCATAAGGGCTGGCATGGCGCCTACAGTACCTGCCTCCCCCCCTCCTTTGACGCCTAAGGGGTTAAGAGTGGTTGGAACAATATTACTTTTAATATTTATGAATCCCATTGTGTCAGCTCGAGGCATAGCGTAGTCCATAAATGAACCGGAAAGAAGTTGCCCGCTTTCAGGTTCGTACGCCACTTGCTCCATCAAGATCTGCCCCACGCCCTGAGCAACTCCTCCGTGTATCTGCCCTTTAAGGGTCATCGGATTTATGATGTTTCCGACGTCATCGACCATCGAATAATTAACGATGTCTACTTGACCGGTTTCTGGATCAATTTCGACTTCGGCCACGTGGCAACCGTTGGGGAAGGTATCCCTTTCTGGGGAAAATGACCCCGTTTCGAATAGGCCGGGTTCAAGACCATAAGGTATTTTAGCTGGCAAGAAAGATGCTTTGGCTACTTCTTTAAGAGAGATTGATTTATCCGTTCCAAGGATAGTGAAACTGCCGTCTTGAAATTCTAGATCGTCTTCACCGGCTTCCAGTAAATGTGCCGCCAACTTTTTCCCTTTTGTGATAATTTTATTGGCAGCTATGTAAAGGGCGGATCCCCCGATCACCATAGAGCGGGAGCCCATTGTCCCCATCCCAAATGCCACTTGGTCTGTATCCCCATCAACAACTCGGATATCATCAGAGTCTAACCCTAAGCTTTCTCCTGCAATTTGCTTATACATAGTCTCATGCCCTTGGCCTTGGTTTTTTGTTCCCATTAAGATGGTGGTTGTCCCATCTGTACTAAATCGAATTTCAGCGAAGTCTGGGCCGGGAGAGGCTGCCCGTTCGATGGCATTGGCAATACCAATACCGCGGAGTTTACCTCGTAAGTCGGATTTACTGCGCCGTTCAGTAAACTTGTGATAATTGGAAATTTCGAGAGCCGTATTCATGTTTTTGTCAAACTCTCCACAGTCATATGTAAACATAAGTGCGGTTTTATAAGGCATTTCAGTGGAGGTAACTATATTGCGTTGCCTGAGCTCAGCGGCATCTATACCAAACTCCTTCGCTGCCTCGTCGATAAGGCGTTCGATGACATAACTAGCTTCAGGGCGTCCCGCACCACGATAGGGGGCAGTGGGATTAGTGTTCGAGAGTACGCATAAAACTTTAGAGTGAGCTGCCTGGAACCGATAAACACCAACCAAAGTTCCAACATTTGAAAAGGTCGACAAGAGGTTTCTAATGGATGAAATGTAAGCGCCGACATTTGCCAGCGTTGAAACCCTAAGGGCTAAAAAATTATTGTCGGCATCTAGGGCGAGTTCTGCGTCTGTCACATTATCGCGCCCATGTTCGTCTGCGAGAATGCTTTCGCTTCTCTCACAGGTCCATTTGACTGGTCGGCCTATTTTTTTGGACGCCCAAAGCACTAGTCGGTGTTCAACGTATTGCCATCCCTTGGCTCCAAAACCACCGCCCACATCTGCGGCGACGACACGAATACTCTGCTCCGGTATCCTAAATATCTTTTCTGCAAGCACTTGGCGGACTCGATGGGGATATTGAACGTCAGCGTAGAGTGTATAACGGTTGTTCCTTTCATTATATTCGCCAAGCGCTCCACGGGGTTCTATGAACTGAGCGTGAACCCTGGTGATCACAAATCGCCGCTTAACAATTTTTGAAGCACTTTGGATTAAATTTTCAGTGGTCTCGGCATCTCCTATTTCAAATACATTAGAAATATTGTCCGGACATTGTTCCCAAACCGGCGGGCTGTCGGGTTTGACAGTATTAGCTGTGTCAGTTACGGAAGCTAGCGTATCAAACTTAATCTCAATTAGTTCGGCAGCATTTTTGGCTTGATCCAGAGTCTCAGCGATTACCATGGCTATGGGGTCACCTACATATCTTACTCGTCCCAGAGCTAGTGGTGTTTGGGGCGGTGCCCACATGTCTGAACCATCCGGGCGTTTACGTTTTGCAACCATACCAGGGGTTCCGAGGTTATCAGCCGCGACATCATCTCCAATAAATATATCAACAACACCCGGAGCATTCGCTGCTACTGAGGTATTTATATGAGTGATTTCGGCATGGGAGTGAGGAGAACGAAAAATATAACAATGAGTTTGGAGGGGTAGGTTTACGTCATTCACGTAGTTACCACGACCCTGCAAAAGCCTTGGGTCTTCCTCCCTTCGAACGGATTGCCCGATGCCAAACTGTCCCATACATTGCTCCTATAGAAATTATTGAGGAAATTAAAGCCCTATGAGGATTATGTTCAAGACATTTGAGGCTTAATGTGCGCTGTGTAACGTTAAGATAGCATTGGGGGTTACGCAAAGCTAAAATTAGGTTAATATTTTTTCACAATGGAGTAGGAAATGAGTTATGGACGCGTCTACTAATACTGGGCATGGGCGGAAGACAGAAGCATGTGAGATACCATTCAGGGGAATACATCACTTAGCGCTGACTACTGATAATATGAAAATGACGACTGAATTCTACGTCAATGTCCTTGGTATGCCGCTGGTTCACGCAATGAAGGTTCCGGAGGGCGTAGGCATAAATGAGAATCGGGGTAACCCACCTTATGAATGTATCCGGCATTATTTTTTCGACATGGGAAATGACAGTCTTTGGGCATTCTTCGAAATTCCCAAGGGTGAGAAACCCAAAACCGATCGGGATGCGCTCGGTGGTATGCAGCATGTAGCATTTGCTGTGACAAAGGATGAGTTTGATGCCATTCAACACCGCCTTACGGATCAAAACCTGGAATTTGATGGACCCGTCGAAATCCTACCTGGTATATTTTCCATCTACTTTTATGACCCTAACGACATCCGTTTGGAGGCCTGTTGCAAACCATCTGAAAGGGGGCACCAGAATGTTGTTGAAAGCGTCACCCAAACCAAAGCTGTAGCGATTCGAGAGCTTCGTACTCTCAGCACCGATGATAACTGGCTTGATAGCGTCACCGAGAATCTCGAATAAACACTCGTTTTACAGTTCCAAGTTATTGTCGTGGCAAGGATCCATTTCGAACCTCAAGCTATCAGGACGTTAGGTTTGTTATTAATTAATCTGTTGTTAACAGGGTATTTGTGCACAGCTTATCTAATTAGAGCTATCAAAATTTTTGTGTGCCTATGTTCCTCCATAGACCGACAGTAGGATATTGTATTTTGAGCGCCACCAAGACCCTGCCGCGCCTGCTGATTATTGCTGGTCCTACGGCCAGCGGTAAATCTAAGTTAGCCCTCGACGTGGCTGATCGGTTAAATGGTATCGTGATCAATGCCGATTCGATGCAGGTTTATCGGGAAATGCGAATCCTCACGGCCCGTCCCAGCCCAGAAGATGAAGGCCGTGTTTCCCATCGGCTCTATGGTGTCTTATCCGTAACGGAGCGCTGTTCGGTAGGTCTTTGGCGAGAAATGGCATTTCGGGAAATCGAGAAAGCCTGGAATGACGTCAAGTTGCCGGTTGTTGTTGGTGGAACGGGCCTTTACCTAAAAGTGCTTCTTGGAGGCATCAGTAAAATTCCGGAAGTGAAGCCTGAAATTCGGAATAAAGTAATGTTGTTTCATGATAAAATAGGGCCCAAGGCGTTTCATGCAGAGTTGGCAAAAGTAGATTTCGAGGCCGCGGAGCGCTTACACGAGGCTGACACCCAACGCCTAACGCGGGCATATGAAGTGTATCTTGCTACTGGGACCCCTCTTAGTAGCTGGCATCAATATGCCAGTACAACTCAGTCAATAAATGCCGATGTGCAGACCTTGGTGCTACAGCCTCCAAGGGAAGGGCTTTACAACACCTGCAATGAGCGTTTTGAAACTATGCTGGAAGGGGGAGCATTGGATGAGGTACGAGGACTGATGAAGCTACAATTGGATCCGTCCATGCCTGTCATGAAGGCCCTGGGTGTGCTGGAACTCGTGTCCTATATCAAAGGTGAAATTTCGCTTGAACAAGCAAAAGACGACGCAAAACGGGCTACCCGTAATTACGCCAAGCGCCAAATGACTTGGTTTCGTAATCAAAATGAAAAGGCAAATTACATATTTGCGCAATATTCGGAAAGAATATTGGACAAAATCTTTTCAAAAATTCGTTTTTAGGTATTGACGACAATATCATTAACTTATAATTTTCGCCAACTCGCGCCAGGGGGGCTCCCGGGAGTTACCCTTTGTGGCGCGGTATTTTTGTTTGGAATACGCTTAGGCACTCTAGGGATGTTAGCAATCAGGATGTAGAGTGTCTAACTGGGTGACGTCAATAAGAGGATAGAATGTCGAAAAAATTGTATACCGGGGGTGAGATCATCCTTAAAGCCTTAGGTGATCAGGGCGTTGATGTCATATTCGGATATCCTGGCGGCGTTACCCTTCCGCTGTACGATAAGATCTATCAGCAAAATAAGGTGCGTCATATATTAGTTGGTCATGAACAAGGCGGTGTGCACGCTGCAGAGGGGTACGCACGTTCTACCGGAAAACCAGGCGTGGTTCTGGCAACATCGGGTCCCGGCGCGACCAACACGGTCACTGGTCTTGTGGATGCTTTGATGGATAGTATCCCTTTGGTTTGTTTGACCGGTCAGGTGGTCAGTAATTTAATCGGCAATGATGCCTTTCAGGAAGCAGATACCACCGGCATTACTCGTGCAGCCACCAAACACAATTACCTTGTGCATTCTACTGATGACCTCGCACGATTAATCCATGAGGCATTTTATGTCGCGACCCATGGGCGACCTGGTCCTGTTCTAATTGATATACCGAAAGACGTGATCTTGGGTACAGGGCTATATTTGATGCCGGAGGATGTTCAACCCCGGAATTATAACCCTAAAATTCGGGGAGACAGGGAGAAAATTGAAGATGCTATCCAACTATTGGCTGCCGCAAAAAAACCAATTATCTATGTCGGTGGTGGTGTCATTAATTCCGGTCAAAAGGCATGTCAGCTAGCTACTCAGTTAGTAAGAATGACTGGATACCCCTGCACAACAACTCTAATGGCGCTCGGCGCATTCCCTGCTTCCGACCCACAATTTGTTGGCATGCCCGGTATGCATGGTACATATGAAGCTAATATGGCTATGCACCAGTGTGACGTGATGTTTAACATTGGAGCACGATTTGATGACCGAGTAACCGGTAAAGTTGGTTCATTTTCACCTGGTTCAAAAAAAATACACGTAGACATTGATCCATCTTCTTTAAACAAGACCATTGTAGCTGATATTGGGATAATAGGAGATGCTGGCAGTGTTTTAGAGGATATGATTCGACTATGGGACGAGAAACAGCCAACAATAAATACTGCCGCGATAAAGTCTTGGTGGAACGAAATAGAAAAATGGCGGGGTGTTCGCTGCTTATCCTATGACCAGGGTGAAAAAATAATTAAACCCCAATTTGCCCTGGAAAACCTACGTAAATTGATCCAGGGTAGCGACTTCTATGTGACCACTGATGTTGGTCAACATCAAATGTGGGCGGCTCAATTTCTGCATTTTGATAAACCTAACCGGTGGATGACATCGGGAGGGCTTGGCACGATGGGCTACGGTGTTCCTGCTGCGTTGGGTGTGCAAGTGGCCCACCCAGAATCGACAGTAGTATGTGTGACTAGTGAGGGGTCACTAATGATGAATATCCAAGAAATGGATACTATCGCCAAATATCAGTTACCCGTTAAAATATTCAATCTTAACAACAAAGTACTGGGGATGATCAGGCAATGGCAGGAATTATTCTACGACAATCATGAATCCGAATGTGACTTGTCTGGGGGGCCTGATTTTATTGGGCTTGCTGAGGCCTTTGGTTTTAAAGCTATTCAGGTGACCGATCCTGATGAGGTGTGTAGCGGAATCGAGAAAATGTTAACGACAAAAGGTCCCGTCTTTTTAAACATTGAGGTCGATCGCAATGAAAACGTCTTTCCAATGATCCCGGCGGGTGCTCCACACAATGAGATTGTCCTGGGGCCAAATCAAAATTTGAAGACGGTGGATGACAAAAGTAACGTTATGGCTTAGAAACCATCCGGAAACTGGCACTAGCTCTCCGTCACGATAAAGTGCACCGGTTTCAGAAAACTTGATTTATATAATGGAAAATTCCGGCGCAATATTTTCCGGAGCGTTTGATTTTGAATAATGACATAACACCTAACGAAGTTTGTGAGCATACTTTTTCGGTTTTAGTCGATAACGAGGCGGGTGTTCTCCATCGGGTGGTGGGACTTTTTTCAGGGCGCGGGTATAATATTGATAGCTTAACCGTATCTGAAGTCGATTCGGTTGAAGGATATTCGAAAATTACCATCGTTACTTCTGGAACCCTCTCCGTCATTGAACAAATACGCGCACAACTTGAGCGTTTGGTGCCAGTTCAGAAAGTATCAGATCTTACCCGGGACGGCAGATCGGTTCAGCGTGAGTTGGCTCTCGTTAAGGTACAAGGGGAAGGTGACGATCGGATAAATTCAATGCAATTGGCTGATAAGTTCCAGGCTCAGGTTGTTGATAGTACGCCGGAGTCGTTTGTTTTTGAGATTGTTGGCAGTTCTGATACCCTGGATCGTTTTATTGGAGAGATGCGTCACATAGGACTTGTAGATGTATCGCGGACAGGGATTGTCGCTATCGCCAGAGGTGCCGACGAGATGTAATCAATTTTGGAGGAATGAAGCCTGAAACATTAACAGGCTTAATCAAGAAAGGACAGTTCTTATGAGAGTATTTTATGATCGTGATGCCGATGTTAATCTGATAAAAACTAAGAAGGTTGCAATAGTAGGTTATGGCAGTCAAGGGCACGCTCACGCGCTGAATTTGCGCGATAGCGGTGTAACAGAAGTTGCCGTAGCGCTCCGTCAAGGTTCTGGTAGCATCACCAAGGCGGAAGATGAAAGCTTGAAGGTGATGACGCCATCTGACGCCGCCGCTTGGGCCGACGTGCTTATGATGTTGGCTCCAGATGAGATCCAGGCGGATCTTTACAGTGCTGAAATCCATGATAACCTCAAAGACGGCGCAGCCATAGCCTTTGCGCACGGTCTCTCGATTCATTTCGGCCTCATTGCCCCCCCAGTTGGCGTCGATGTCTTTATGATCGCACCAAAAGGGCCAGGACACACAGTGCGTTCCGAGTTTGTCCGTGGTGCAGGTGTTCCGTGCTTGGTGGCGGTTTCGCAAGATGCAAGTGGAGCGGCCCTAGAACTTGCACTATCCTACGGTAGCGCGATAGGCGGGGGTCGTTCTGGTATTATTGAAACCACTTTTAAAGAGGAATGCGAAACCGATTTGTTTGGTGAACAAACGGTGCTGTGTGGCGGTTTAACTTCCCTTATCACGGCAAGTTGGGAAACGCTGGTGGAAGCCGGATATGCCCCTGAAATGGCTTATTTTGAGTGCCTGCACGAAGTTAAACTAATTGTCGATTTGATGTACGAAGGGGGCATAGCGAACATGCGTTACTCTATATCCAACACGGCTGAATTTGGTGATTATTTGAGTGGCCCCAGAGTGATTGATGCTGGCGTGAAGGAACGTATGAAGGCGGTCCTCGAAGATATTCAATCCGGTAAGTTTGTTCAGGACTGGATGATGGAAAACAAGGTCGGTGCTCCCCGATTTAAGGCTATGCGTCGTCGGGCTGCTGAACATGATATTGAAAAGGTAGGTAAGAAGCTTCGGGATATGATGCCGTGGATAGCAGATAACGCCTTGGTGGATAAATCGAAAAACTAGACGATTTTAGATTGGACGTAGGGGAACTGACCGCATGCGATCTTATTTTTCATAGATTTTGTGTAAATGATGCGTTCCAATCAGGTGTTAGACTTTCATTGTCGGCAGCGACAACCGGAATTTAGGAGTGGTTCCATTGGGGGAAATCAGACCCAACAGTCCTAAAGGTTAATATTTTCGTGAGGTATTATCACTTCATTGGTTGGTGATTAGGGTATATTGGATTTTGGAAAACCGCACGAATTAAATATCGGTAGCCAGTTAATCCCTATCTGTATACGCAAGATGCGTGATATATTGAAAAGTGATTTGATCAAACTTTCTCATAACTCTATTGACTTTCGATGCATTCCCCTCTTTAAAATCGTTTTAATCTAGAAACTTGTCACCTCCGGCAGACACTTGACGGAGTTTGGGATAGAATATGAACAAACAACAGGAGTTTTTAGGTTAGTCTTTTTTAAATGGTTTAGGTGTTGGCTTGGTGTGCTTGTTTGGTACCAGTGTCTAGTCTGCCGTCGTTTGACACCCAAGCCTTTCGAACTGGATGTCTTTGAATAATTTAACCACTTGAGTGTGGATGTTCAGGGAAACACAGCATCCTTAATCGTAGACTAAAAAGAACATAGAAAGGTTACATCGAATGAGTAGCGTACCTGGCGCTGACCAAATTATCATCTTCGATACTACTATGCGAGACGGGGAGCAGTCACCAGGCGCATCGATGAACCTGTCTGAAAAACTGAGGATTGCACATATTCTTGAGGAAATGAGGGTAGATGTCATAGAAGCTGGCTTCCCCATAGCTTCTGACGGTGATTTTGAGGCCGTGAACGAGGTTGCCAAGCTAGTAAAGAATTCTAAAGTATGTGGGCTTGCTAGATCTAGCAAGATAGATATTGAGCGCTGTGCAGAAGCTGTTAAGCCCGCGGTTCAACCCCGTATTCACACCTTTATTTCCACAAGTCCATTACACATGAAATACAAACTTCAAATGGAACCGGAAGATGTCCATGCGGCGGTAATTAATAGCGTTACTTACGCTCGTAATTTCACAGATGATGTGGAATGGTCTTGTGAAGACGGGTCTCGCACTGAACATGACTTTATGTGCCGGACAGTTGAGTCAGCGATTGAGGCCGGTGCTGCAACTATTAATATACCTGATACTGTAGGCTATGCAGTACCCGATGAGTTTGGCGGACTAATCGAAATGCTCTTCAATCGGGTACCAAATATTGACAAGGCTATTATTTCCGTGCACTGCCATAATGATTTGGGACTAGCAGTCGCCAACTCGCTGGCAGCTGTCAAAGCGGGTGCCCGGCAGGTCGAGTGTACAATTAACGGACTAGGTGAGCGGGCTGGTAACGCCGCGATGGAAGAAATTATCATGGCACTAAAGACACGCCACGATTCTATGCCTTACACAAGTAACATAAAAACGGAGTACATCACTAAGGCTTCGCGCTTGGTATCTACAGTTACCGGTTTTACGGTGCAGCCCAACAAAGCTATCGTTGGCGCCAACGCCTTCGCCCATGAGTCCGGGATCCACCAGGACGGTATGCTTAAGAATGCTCAAACATACGAGATTATGACACCGGAAAGTGTTGGTTTGACAGAGAGTAAGTTGGTAATGGGCAAGCATTCAGGTCGCCATGCTTTTCGTCAGAAGCTTGCTGAATTAGGCTATGACTTGGGTGATAATGCCATCCAGGATGCTTTTAAGAGATTTAAAGATCTGGCTGACCTGAAGAAGGACGTATATGACGAAGACATCATTGCTTTAGTGGATGATACCGTAGTTCGAAGTAATGATACTATCCAGTTGGTTTCTTTGGAGGTCCTTTGTGGGACCGAGCATAGGCCACCGCGGGCTTCACTCAGCCTTTGCATAGATGGAGAAGAGAAAAGCACAGAGACTTCAGGCGATGGTCCTGTTGATGCAATCTTCACTGGTATAAAGGTTTTAACCTCTCAAACACCGCACTTGCAGCTCTTTCAGGTTCAGGCTGTAACCCAGGGAACTGATGCCCAGGCAGAGGTCACTGTGCGGTTGGAAGAGAATGGCAAGACGGTAAACGGTCAGGGTGCTGACACTGACACGATGGTTGCGGCTGCCCGAGCGTATATCAACGCGCTTAATAAGCTTTTGATAAAAAGAAAAAAAACCATCCCGGCCGCTCTTTCCACTTGAATCCGAAGGCTTCCCAATGAGATAACGTACTTGCAGAATTAGTAGAAGGTTGGAAATTGGGTTTGAGTATTAGAGGCATATTCCGGTGTGATAATTTAGATTGGGCCAGAGGGATTTTTGTTCTATTAATGGCACGGTCAGGATTTTTAATTTGAGCACACCATAAAGCCCCACTCAGATAGAGTTAGATAGGCTTAGACATAAAAAGGTTTCAATAGTTACATGCTATCATCACTATTTGGATTTCTCTCTGCCGATATGGCTATTGATCTTGGGACTGCAAATACACTGGTCTACGTGAAGGGACGGAATATTGTTCTCAATGAGCCATCAGTGGTTGCAATTGCGAAAGTGAAAGATAAGAAACATGTCCTGGCAGTTGGCGAAGAAGCCAAGCAGATGCTTGGACGCACGCCTGGTAACATTGAGGCTATCCGGCCTTTGCGCGATGGGGTAATCGCGGACTTCGAAATAGCCGAGGATATGATCAAATATTTTATTCGGAAGGTGCATAATCGACGTAGCTTTGCCTCACCATTAGTAGTGATTTGTGTACCATCCGGCTCTACCGCTGTGGAACGCCGGGCAATTCAGGAGTCGGCAGAGGCTGCCGGTGCTCGCAAAGTATTCCTGATAGAAGAGCCAATGGCTGCGGCGATTGGTGCGGGATTGCCTGTCACAGAGCCTACGGGTTCCATGGTGGTTGACATTGGAGGCGGTACCACAGAGGTCGCCGTTCTTAGTTTAGGTGGCATTGTTTACTCACAATCGGTCCGCGTGGGTGGGGACAAAATGGACCAGGCGATTATAGCCTATATTCGGAGAACACATAATTTGTTGGTGGGAGAACGCAGTGCTGAGCGTATAAAGGAGTCGATAGGTTCCGCGTGTCCACCGGAGGAAGGGGAGGGCCGGACCATGGAAATAAAAGGGCGTGATCTTCTGCACGGTGTTCCAAAGGAGTTAATTATCAGTGAGCGGCAAATTGCGGAAAGTCTTGCTGAGCCAATAAGTCAGATAGTAGAAGCGGTCAAGTCTGCTTTGGAACACACAGCACCGGAATTGGCGGCAGATATAGTTGATAAGGGAATTGTGCTCACCGGTGGTGGTGCACTTTTGACTAACATGGACTACGTCTTGCGTTATGCAACGGGACTGCCTGTTTCAATTGCTGAGGATGCTCTCTCTTGCGTAGTTATGGGAACGGGGCGGGCCCTGGAAGAAATAAAAAAACTTCGCCACGTGTTATCGAGCATGAGTTAGGTGGGCACCTAATTTTTTAAATGGTCAAAATAGACTTTATAGACCGGTTACGACCTTTCTGATTTTGCCGTGTAGCCTCCACGGAAGATGCTAAATGGAATTTCGCCCTAGTACCCTTTTAAGAGTTGCCGCACCGCTAAGAAGCTTGGCGCAGCGGTTCATGTATGTCAGCCTAATCGTTTTGAGCTTTGGCTTGATGTTGGTTGGTAAAATAGATGTAGTGCTCATTGATCACCTTAGGGCAGAAGTAACAAACGTAGCGGCGCCGGTATTGGCAGCTTTGTCTCGCCCTGCATCTAGCATTTCTAATGGTTTCGACAAATTGCGCGCATTAATGTATCTTCGGGAGGAAAATGCTCGTCTCCTAGAAGAAAACACCAAGCTTAGGCAATGGGTATACGTTGCACGTAGACTTCATACGGAAAATACAACTCTACAAAGTCTGTTGCATTCTGTCGCTGATCCCAAACCTAAATTTGTCACCGCGAGGATTATCGCGGGTACAATGGGTTCAATTTCCAATACATTTGTCATAAATGCCGGTTCTGAGGATGGTGTAGGGAAGGGGCAACCGGTCCTCAGTGATAAAGGTTTTGTCGGTCGTATTGTTGCAGTATCTAAAAATTCAGCACGTATTCTTCTAGCTACCGATATCAATTCGAGGATACCAGTAATTCTTGAGTCTACACGCACTCGGGCGCTGATGGTTGGCGGTAATATGGAACGTCCTAGGCTTATCCATTTACCACCTGGCGCACAAATCACGTCTAGTGAACGGATCGTTACGTCGGGTCATGGCGGAGTTTTTCCTCCTGGATTGCCAGTGGGCTTAGTCGCTTCGGTAAATGATGTTAGCGTTGAGGTGCAGCTATTTACCGATTATCACCTAATAGAGTTCGTGCGTATTGCTGATTTTGGTGTGAACGGCTTCGTCGATCTATTATCGTTAAAGAATAAGGTAGGAGGCAGTGCCTCTAAAGAGAAATGAATACCATAGTTTGGCAGAAGGTGGACCAAAAGGTCAAAGAAACCATACCTTTTTTATTCACTTTTATACTCGTGTTAATTAGCATCATTCCAATTCGTGTTCCAGGGTACACCGAAATAGCACCGGTATTTCCACTTATATCAATCTATCATTGGGCAATTTATCGGCCTACGTTACTGCCACTCTGGGCAGTTTTCATTTTAGGAATTTTGTACGATCTACTCTCTGGTGTACCACTTGGTCTTTACACGTTAGTCTTTTTGAGTGTTTACGGTATTGTAGTCTCTCAGAGGCGTTTTATTATAGGAAAGTCATTTTTGATTTATTGGTTAGGCTATGGGATCATTGCTTTGGGAGCGGCTTTAGAAAGCTGGTTTATTGCATCCGTCTGGTACGCCTCTTTATTGAATCTTCAATCAATTTTTTTTCAATATCTTTTATCTTTTGGTATATTTCCAATCGTAGCTTGGATTTCCCTCCGATTGCAGCAGGCTTTTTTTAGGCAGGAGCCAGATGCACCGGGACAATGACAGGTACAAGGCCTTTAGCAGGCGTGCAGTATTGTTATTAGGAGGTAACGTCATCCTTTTGTCCGGACTGATTGGCCGGATGTATCAACTTCAGGTTATGGAGGGGGAGCGTTATAAAACACTCGCTGAAGACAATCGAATTAATTTGAAAATTCTTGCACCGCTAAGGGGGAGAATCTTGGATCGGTTTGGAAGACCAATGGCTGTAAACCAGCAGAACTATCGTGCACTGCTGGTGCCGGCAAATATTTTAAATGTTAATACTACGATAGCTGCACTGTCTCAGATCTTAAATGTTAGCGCCAGAGAAAAGAAGCGTATTGCCCTTGAAATAAAGCGCAGAAAACGTTTTTCTAATATCGTTATCCGAGAAAACTTAAGTTGGCGAGAGGTGTCACAAATTGAAGCAAATGCGTTAGAATTATCTGGTGTAATGATAGATGTGGGTGAAAGCCGGTTTTATCCAGATCGAGAGGCCTCAGCTTCGATTTTAGGCTATGTTGGAATCGTGTCCGACCAGGAAGTGGTCAGGGATCCGCTTTTGCAGTTACCTGGCTTCCGAGTTGGTAAAGCGGGTATGGAAAAGGTTCACGACGTAGCTCTGCGCGGTAAGGGTGGAACTAGTCAAGTCGAAGTAAATGCTTTTGGCCGAGAAATTAGGGAACTCTCCAGGATAGAAGGGCAACGCGGAAGTGAAGCCTGGTTGACGATAGACAATGAACTGCAGAAATTTGTGGCCAAGCGTCTTGGTGAAAGACCAGCATCCGCTGTGGTAATGGATGTCCATACGGGCGAGGTATTGGCACTGGTCTCTACGCCGAGTTTTGATCCAAACATTTTTAACAAGGATCTATCCCAGGCTGAATGGAAGAAAATAATTTCCAGTCCCCACTCACCTTTGACCAATAAGGCTATTGCCGGGCAATATGCACCGGGGTCTGTATTCAAGATGGTTGTTGCATTGGCGGCACTTGAAAAAGGCGTTATTTCTAAAAATTTCCAAGTTCTCTGTAATGGCGAAATTGAACTTGGAGAATCCTTTTTCCATTGTTGGAGGATTAAAGGGCATGGTCATATGGATTTATTTAATGCTATCGCCCAATCCTGCGATGTATTTTTTTATGAGATTGCGTTAAGGACAGGTATCGACCGCATCGCGGCTATGGCCCGGCGCTTAGGTCTAGGCCAGAAGTTTAAAATAGAGCTTCCTGGTGAAAAAGCGGGACTAATTCCCACTCGTGCATGGAAAAGAAAGGTAAAGGGTTCAAAATGGCAACAAGGCGAGACCCTTCTTGCTGGGATAGGCCAAGGGTTCATCCTGGCGACACCGCTGCAAATGGCGGTCATGATTTCCCGATTAGTTAATGGGGGCCGCTTAGTAGTACCCTCGATGACTCGAACGGTGGTACCATTTGCTGGAAAACCACCAGAATATACAACACCGCCTTCTTTTAAAAATATGGGTGTCCATGCTTCGCACTTGGGACTTGTTAGAAAAGCGATGGTGGCAGTAATTAATTCACCTTTTGGTACTGCCTATAAAGCAAGGATAAAGGAGCCAGAATTTTTCATGGGTGGAAAGACAGGCACCGTTCAAGTAAGACGAATTTCCAAAGCTGAGCGTGAAAGTGGTGTATTAAAGAACAAAGAACTCGCATGGCATGAACGTGATCACGCCCTTTTTGTTGGGTATGCTCCGCTGGAAATACCCAAGTATGCGATTTCTGTCATAGTGGAGCACGGAGGCAGCGGGGCTTCGACAGCAGCACCTGTTGCCCGGGATATTCTGTTAGAGCTTCAAAAACGTGATCCTAATCCAGGTTCAGGTGCTATGCCGGAACGTAGAGAGGTACGCTTAGAGCCCGAAATTCAGGCAAAGCAATTCCTTAGGGAGGGCTAAAAGCGTGCTTTTTTCTCAACATCGGCATCCGGAGTTGACGTTAGCTGAGAAAATTTGGCAGCTTAATTGGTCGTTAGTTTTGTTAATTACCTCCACAGCTTCAATTGGTTTTGTGATGCTCTATTCAGCAGCAAACGGCAATATTGAGCCGTGGGCCTACCAGCAAATGATCCGCTTTGCTATTGGCCTGGTAGTTATGCTTCTGGTAGCGGTTAGCAGTATCCACTTTTGGCTCCGTTACGCTTACGTCGTCTACCTAGCATGTCTTGGACTGTTGATTGTTGTGGAATTCTTTGGGGCTACAGGTATGGGGGCGAAGCGTTGGATTGATCTTGGATTTATGTCGCTACAGCCTTCGGAATTTATGAAAGTCGTTATCATACTGGCTTTGGCCCGATATTTTTATGCGAGCCGAATGGAAGATGTTGAGCGCCTTTCATATTTGATATTCCCCGTTATCCTCTTAGTTGCCCCTACAACACTAATTTTACTCCAGCCAGATCTAGGAACGGCTATTCTATTGGGTGCGAGTGGTATTGCTGTCTTCTTTTTGGCCGCTGTTCGAATGTGGATTTTTATTACTGGTGCTATTGCGGGTATAGCTTCCATTGTGCCTATTTGGAATTTTGTACTCCTCGACTATCAAAAAGATCGTGTATTGATTTACCTCCGACCGGAGCGAGACCCTCTCGGCGCGGGATACCATGTGATGCAATCAAAAATTGCACTTGGATCCGGCGGCCTTTCTGGTAAGGGGTTTCTGGCAGGTAGTCAAAGCCACCTCAGTTTTCTTCCTGAAAAACACACCGATTTTATATTTACTATGCTCGCTGAGGAGTTTGGCCTGATTGGGGGATTGGTCTTATTAAGTCTTTATTCCCTGATTATGATTTATGGATTTGCGATTTCACTCCGATGCCGTCACCATTTTGGTCGTTTGCTTGGTATGGGAATTACAATGGTATTCTTTCTTAATTTTTTTGTTAACATCGCGATGGTGATGGGATTATTACCAGTGGTAGGGATGCCGTTACCACTAGTTTCCTATGGCGGCACATCTTTGTTGACGAACATGATTGGCTTCGGGTTAATACTCTGTATTTTTATCAATCGCGACGTTACCCTCAGGCCCGGTGCTGCGGACAGATAATCTTGAAAGATCTCAGGTTGGGATAATCGACAATAATTCAGCAGGTTGTTATATACGTCTTCCGTTTTGAAGTATTCTGGTGGAGCTAGCAATAGGGGCGATTAGCTCAGTTGGTAGAGCAGCTGACTCTTAATCAGTAAGTAACATAGAAATCCCTAAGGGGATGGTGATAGTCCCAGTAATCAGCCAGTTATTTGATTGTATTCTTGAAAATTTAGTATCCCTATGGTATCCCTAGTA
>PTLH01000041.1 GCA_002938035.1 Alphaproteobacteria bacterium MarineAlpha3_Bin6 | reverse complement strand
ATTGACTGTGGAGACAACATCATAGTGATAAACGCTGAAAAAGTAGCACTTACTGGAAACAAGAGAAGCAACAAAATTTATTATTGGCACACAGGCTACCCGGGTGGGATTAAGGGACGCACGGCCGATAAAATCCTTGATGGGAAACACCCTGAGAGGGTCTTAATTAAGGCCGTTGAGCGGATGATCAGTCGATCACCCCTGGGGCGTGAGCAGATGCGTAAACTACATGTTTATGCAGGCACAGAACATCCCCACCAGGCCCAAACTCCAGAGGTTCTTGAAATCGCTGCCATGAACCCCAAGAATAAGAGGAGCATTTAGCCGTGGCCGATGAACCGAATGTAATGCAGGAAGCTTTGCAAGAAGCTCTGCAGGAATCTCAGAAAGAAAAAGATGAAAAACAGTCTGGGGAAAGTGTCACAGATGGAGAGGCAACAGTGGTTTCTCCCGAGGCACTACCATCAGAGCCCGTGCCTCCAGTTGAGTCAGTTTCACCTCACCCTCAAATAGACGAACATGGTCGATCTTACGCGACTGGAAAGCGTAAAGATGCGATGGCTCGCGTTTGGATCAAACCTGGCGGCGGAAGAATACAGGTTAACGGTCGTGCTGTTGAAGTATATTTTGCGAGGCCTGTACTCCGAATGATTATTAATCAACCTTTTGATGCAGTTGAACGTAAGGGTCAATATGATGTTTACTGCACAGTCAGAGGTGGCGGATTGTCGGGGCAGGCTGGTGCTTTACGACACGGAATTTCTAAGGCTCTTACTCTATTCGAACCCGGTCTCCGGCCGCTGTTGAAAAAAGGCGGTTTTTTAACCCGCGACTCACGTGTTGTGGAGAGAAAAAAATATGGACGGCGGAAAGCGCGGCGTAGCTTTCAGTTCTCCAAGCGTTTAATTGGAATAAAAATTATGCTACTGAAAACGCTACAGAATTCTGTAGCGTTTTTTTATCACTAGCAACGGAGGAATCCACTTGGCTAATTTACTGGATTTACCAACCAATCTGCCCGTGCCAGAGAATGATGGTAAAACGGACCATTTAGTTGGAATGAAACTGGCAGATGTCGAGTTGACTTCAACGCAAGGAAAACGTTTAAACATTGGTCAAATCAGCGGCAAATTAGTTATTTATTGTTATCCAAGGACCGGTAAGCCAGGCGTGGCCTTGCCAGAGGGATGGGATAAAATACCTGGCGCACGAGGTTGTACTCCACAGAGTTGTTCGTTCCGAGATCGCTATAACGAATTAAAACAACTGGGTGCGGAATTATTCGGCCTTAGTACACAGTCGACCGAATATCAGCAAGAAATGGCGGAAAGGTTACACCTTCCATTTGAAGTGTTGAGTGATGATGAATTTAAGTTCAGTAAAGCGATGAAATTACCGTTGTTTGAAGTTGAGAGAATGCAGTTAATTAAAAGGATAACAATGATTGCAATCGATGGAGTGATAGTAACCGTACATTATCCAGTATTTCCTAGTGACCGTGATGCAGTTTGGGTGGTTGATTGGCTGCATAACAACTGATGTAAAATAATAGATGTTTCACATATCGTTTACCTATCTGATGAGAACAGAATTATAGATTTGGTATCAAAAAAAATTACAGCTTCAAAACCAGCGAAGCGTTAAAGCGTATATTGTTCAACGGGAACATGAAGGTTTAAAGTAAAATCTTGATTTCTAGTTGACCCATCATGCACATCTGAAATTGCGTTGCTGTGTTCGCGATTTTGGCAATAGATCAATTGCAGGGGCCTCAGTCGTACTGTTGTTTTCCCCGCTTTTTCGTATTTTAATACAAAACGTCAATATTTGCTCTGCTACTGAGGAACAGTCGCTTTCAATCCCCCTGTAATGTTGAATTTGGTATTTTAACCTATTCTTGAGTATCTAAGCTTTATGTATGAGCAAATTAATAGACCTAAAGGTTAGATAGAAAGGTTTTAAGGATTCTAAGTAAGAAATGGAATGGATGTTTAAAGTAAAGGTGGCAATAGCGTTTGAGGAATTGGTTTATTTAACGACTTTAGCATGTGTGGCAAGATTAGGAGTGGGGTTATGGTTAACAAAACATATGATCTTTTAGTATTAGGCTCGGGTCCAGCAGGAGAGAAGGGAGCCGCTCAAGCAGCCTATTTTGGAAAAAATGTAGCTCTTATTGAAAAAGAAGACGTCCTGGGAGGGGCTGCGGCCAACACTGGTACCTTGCCGTCTAAGACTTTGCGAGAATCCGCGCTATATTTATCTGGGTTTCGTCAACGTGACCTTTTTGGTTTGTCCTTCAAGTTTAAAGAACAAGTGAGTGCAAGCGATTTTATGTATAGGGAGCGGTTGGTGGTTCAAAGTGAGCGTTCCAGAATTTCTGACAATATAAAGGCCCATAACATTGACCTCTATCGAGGTTTTGCAGAATTTTCTGATGATCATACTGTCCTGGTTACACCAAAAAACGGAACACAGGTAACATTAAATTCAGATGTGTTTCTAATTGCTACGGGTTCTCATCCTTTTCAACCACCAATATTTCCATCCTATGATTCAAGAGTTTATGATTCTGATACCATTCTCCACGTCAACGACCTGCCTGGTAGTATGCTAATAGCTGGGGGTGGTGTCATTGGTTGCGAATATGCTTGCATGTTTGCCGCGCTGGGAATCAAAGTTCACTTAGTTGAAGGGCGCAATGAACTTCTATCCTTTATGGATAAAGAACTTAGTGATAATTTGACTAAATGTTTACGTAACAGCGGGATCAATTTACATTTATCGACAGAAATAGAAGAGGTGACAGCAGGTGATAATTTACAGATTCAGCTAAATTCTGGGGAACGGATCGAAGTGGAGACACTTCTCGCGGCAACCGGTCGGAACGGAAACACCGAAGGTATGGGCCTAGAGGAAATTGGCCTGAAACCAGGTCCCCGGGGCCACTTGGAGGTAAATGATCATTACCAAACTAATCTAGATCATATTTACGCTGCAGGCGACGTCATTGGGTTTCCCGCTCTTGCTTCTACAGCAATGGAACAAGCGAGGATAGCTATGGTTCACGCTTTCAATTTGAAGTACAAAACTGAACTCGCGACAATACTTCCGTACGGTATATACACTATTCCTGAATGTTCGATGGCTGGAAAAACTGAAGAAGATTTGCAAAGTGGAAATGTGCCGTATGTTGCTGGGCGTGCAAGATATAATGCAAATGCCCGAGGGCAAATCATCGGCGATGAAGAGGGGTTTTTAAAACTTCTTTTTAACAAAAAAGACATGAAGTTACTTGGCGTACATGTAATAGGAGAGTCAGCTAGCGAATTAGTGCATGTTGGTTTGACAGCAATTCTACTGGGCGCCGATGCCGATCTATTTATCCACACTTGCTATAATTACCCGACACTCACAGAACTATACAAGTACGCTACTTACGATGCATTGGGGCAACGTGCAAAAGACATGTAAATATGTGGGTGCCTGCAAACGTTTCAATTTACTGTAATTCACAAATAATGTGAAATATCAAAATTGACAGACAGTCTCTAATCAGTAACTAAGAGCGTAAATCATGACGAGAGAAGCAACCATTGCCGCGTTGGTTGTTGTACCGAATGTGGAAGTAACGCTAGAGGATTGCCTTAAGCGTTTAGGATGGGTGGATGATATTGTTGTCGTATTAGAAAATGGTACTGATGAATTGAAAAACGTTGTTGATAAATATAAAGGACAGATTGTTGAGTGTTCATGGAAAACTGAAGGATTAAGTCGTAACTCTGGTATTAATTTTTGTAGTGCTGATTGGATTTTAGAGATTGACACGGATGAGTGGGTTACAAGTGAGTTGGCGGAAGAAATACGTGAGACAATTAGTGATCCTTACTACGATGTCTATAAATTGAAAGTTAACAATTATATTGGTGGAAAACTAATTACCAATGGATGGGGTGTGGGTCTCTTTGGAAATCGCAGCTACATCGGATTATTTAAGAAAGGAGCAAAGTTATGGGGTTCGCGGCGTATGAGTCCTGATATAACGGTTACAGGTAGGCAGGCACCAAATGAGTTGAAGAATCCCGTGATCAGCAGAAAGTATGAGAATGTCTCTGGGATGTTGGGTCAAATGGATTGTTTTACAACATTGCGGGCTAAAGATTTAGTAGAGAATGGTGAGATTTCTTCATTAGTAAATTCCTTTGGTAAATTTTTGTATAGGTTTTTTGAGATTTACTTTCGTTTTGGCTCCTACAAAGAGGGTGGTTATGGCTTTATGTTGGCCCTTTGTACGGGGCTTTACCCCCTGGTTTCCAACATAAAAGCCATCTATGAGGAAACTTCTGTTACCGAAGCGATAAATACAAAAATTGAATAGATTGAGAGTTAAAGTTTTGATTTGCCAACAAACCCTTATTAACAGGAAGAATATCGTATACAATTTAAATTTTTATTGTACATTTTTGAATTCCAGAACCGTATAATCTCTTATTTAAGATTCCCATTCACTTTGTACATGCGTGGTTTTCATAGGGAGTTAAAGCATGCAGGGTGCTAAAAACGAGTCTCTAGCCGGAATAAGGTTGTTTGATGGTTTGTCAGAAAGCGCGTTAGAAGACTTGTCAAAGCGTTGTAGGTGGCACAAGTACCAACCCAATGAGCAGGTGATTGATAGATTTAGTGACAGTCGTGATTTGTATCTAATTGTCAAAGGTCGTGTGCGAGTTGTTAATTATTCTGTAACTGGCCGTGAGGTGACGTTCGACGAACGAGAAGAAGGAGAATACTTTGGAGAGCTTGCAGCATTGGATGGCGAGCCTCGTTCTGCAAACGTTATAGCCCTAAATGAGTTGAATGTCGCATGCCTTTCTCAAGAAGCGTTTAACCGACTGTTACTTGAACATCCCCAAGTGACCCTAAAAATACTTCACGGCCTGGCAAAAATCGTTCGAGCTTCAAACAAACGAATTATGGATCTAAGTACCGTTGGTGCAAACAATCGTGTTCATGCGGAAATTTTGAGATTAGCACTACCAGGTGTCAGAACGGATAATACCGCTATAGTTTCTCCATTTCCAATTCACGGTGACATCGCTAGCCGCGTAAGTACGACCAGAGAGACAGTTAATCGTGTCTTTAGCGATTTAAGCCGGAGGGGCATAGTTAAGAGGAGTAAGAGTAACTTGGTTATCCTAGATCTTATACGTTTGAGGAAAATGATTGAAGATGTTGTCGGTGAAATCAATTAAGAGATTGACCTCTGGTTAAATGCTAAAAATCGTTATTGACCTTAAAGTTGATTACAACTGAACCGTGTGACTTGTAGGTCCTGATAATTGTTGAGTATATCGAGTGATGATCCATACAGTCTTTATCGATGGTGAGGCGGGAACCACGGGTCTAAAAATTCGGGAACGGCTTCAAGGTCGTGACGAAATAAAGGTCATAGAGCTTTCAAAAAAAAATAGGAAAATTATTGAAGCTAGAGCAGAGGCCCTGAATTCAGTTGATGTAGCAATTCTTTGTCTGCCTGAGGACGTCTCGAAGGAAGCTGTTTCATTAATTGAAAATTGCAATGTTAGGGTGATTGACGCATCTGTGGCCTATCGGACTCATTCTGATTGGGTTTATGGTTTTCCGGAGTATGAGCGAGGACATAGGGAGAAAATTATTAATGCAAATCGTGTAAGTAACCCAGGGTGTTATGCATGCGGTGCTATCTCCATCCTACACCCTTTAATAAAATCCGGTTTAATACTTAAAGACGATCCTGTTACCATCAATGCTGTTTCAGGCTACACGGGTGGCGGTAAGAAGCTGATTTCGGAATTTCAAAACACAACTTTGGCCAGTAATGGTAACAAGGCATTTTACCATTATGCCCTTAACTTGGAGCACAAGCATACTGAAGAAATACGTCAACATTCCGGTCTTACGAGGCGGCCAATATTCGTACCAAGCGTTGGTCGGTTTGCCCAAGGTATGATCGTATCCGTTCCGCTACAGCTCTGGGCGCTGTCGGGTAAACCCAAACCTGGTGACATATATAACGTTCTCTCAGATCACTATGCTGGGCAGAGATTTGTAGTTGTTGTAGATAAGGAAAATACAACTAAAACGTTTGATAATTTGGACCCGGAAGCTCTCAATAATACAAACCAGCTAAAGCTTTACGTATTTGAAAACGAAGGGCACGAACAAGCGGTGGTGGCAGTTATCTTGGATAATCTAGGTAAAGGCGCATCGGGGCAGGCGGTCCAGTGTCTGAACCTGATGCTTGGATTAAATGAGGAGAAGGGGCTGCAATGATATCCTGCGATACTATTTTTGTTTTAATTGGTATCTAATGGAATATGACTCTGTAAAGCCACTAAATGTCTTCGAAAGCCAGATGTTTTTGATTTTTGCGAGAAATACGTTGTTCAGCTTTTAATGTGAAAGTATTTTTACCCTTTGACTGAGTTTTATAAATCAATTTTCTTATCTTCCACCTCGGCGGCGTGTTTCTGAATGAAAGCCAGCC
The DNA here is from genome assembly GCA_002938035.1 of Alphaproteobacteria bacterium MarineAlpha3_Bin6. Lineage (GTDB taxonomy): Bacteria > Pseudomonadota > Alphaproteobacteria > Rhodospirillales > UBA2165. Next base: position 10,014 of record PTLH01000041.1, on the reverse strand, counting down.
GGTATTCTGGTTTTCTTCCCATTAGCTGGTCTACAAGTTCTAAAGTGCCTTTTATACCCGTCTCTACATTATTCGTATTCTTTTGCGGCAAAATTATTCTCAAAAGGGTGCGCGTCTTGGGGTTCATCGCTGTTTCCTTTAGTTGAGAGGGTGGCATTTCCCCTAAGCCTTTGAAGCGGCTAACTTCAATTTTACCTCTTTCTTTGAAAACACTTTTGATTAGTAAGTCCTTGTGGTGTTCATCCATTGCATAGGCGGTATCGCCACCTTGGCTTAGGCGATATAAAGGCGGTTGACCAATAAATAAATGATTATTTTCAATTAGTTTAGGCATTTCTTTGAGAAAAAAGGTCATAAGCAAAGAAGCTATATGCGCGCCATCCACATCTGCATCTGTCATAATGATGACTTTCTCATAACGAAGTTTATCGTTCTGATAGTTTGAATTAGTTCCACAACCAAGCGCTTCGATCAGGTCGTTGATTTCTTGGTTGGAGCGCATCTTATCGTCTGTAGCGCTAGCTACGTTCAGGATCTTACCGCGGAGCGGCAAAACGGCCTGAGTTTTACGGTCGCGAGCCTGCTTGGCAGAGCCGCCAGCACTATCACCTTCAACGATAAAAATTTCGGTCCCTTCGCGGGAGCGCTGGGTACAGTCTGAGAGTTTCCCGGGCAGGCGTACCCGCTTTGTCGCGGATTGGCGCTTGAGGGACTTTTCTTGGCGTTTCTTTAACCGGGTCAGACTCCGCTCTATCACGTGCTCCAGGAGAAGGTTTGCCGTTCCTGGGTCACCTGATAGCCAATGATCAAAATAATCGCCAACGGAGGTGTCAACTAACTTAGCAGCTTCAACCGTTGTTAGTTTTTCTTTCGTTTGCCCTTGGAACTGAGGATTAGGAAAAAATACCGATAACATTACGCAAGCGCTTCCGACCGCATCGTCCGCCATAATTTTTGACGCGGGCTTGTTGTTGATAAGTTCACCATAGGCCCGCAAACCTCTGGTTAATGCGCTACGGAGACCGGTTTCGTGGGTTCCTCCCAATGGCGTTGGTACTGTATTGCAGTAGGAGTTGAACAAAAAATCTTCATCTTTTGGCCAGGCGACAGCCCATTCGATCGATCCCGAACTACCGTTGAGTTTGGCCTGACCAAAAAAAGCGTTGGGTGTAATTGTAACGCGGTCCTCTAGCATAGTGGCCAGGTAATCCATAAGTCCTCCAGGAAAATGAAGGGTGTCTTTTTCCGGAGTACTGTCATTTTTACCTATCAGTTCTGTGTCGCAATTCCACCGAATATACACACCTCTAAAAAGGTAGGCCTTGGAGCGTGCCATTCGATAAAGTGTACTTGGACGGAATTGGGCCTTAAGATCAAAAATTTTTGGATCAGGATGAAATGTGACACTTGTGCCACGGCGATTTGAGACCTTACCAATTTTTTTCAGCTTGCCTGTAGGGTTTCCTCTCAAATAACTCTGCCTCCAGACGGCTTTGTCCCGCGCCACCTCGACGATAAGGTGATCGGAAAGAGCATTTACTACTGAAAGGCCTACACCGTGAAGCCCACCAGAAGTCTCATAGGCTTTACCTCCAAACTTTGCACCCGAATGAAGAGTAGTGAGTATCACTTCCAAAGCTGACTTTGATTTGAACCTGGGGTGAGGATCAGTTGGTATCCCGCGACCATTATCCCGGACGGTGACCGAACCGTCCTTGTTCAATTCTAGATCAATGTGAGTGGCTTCGCCAGCCACAGCTTCATCCATGGCATTGTCTAGGAGCTCCGCAACCAAATGATGCAGCCCTCGCTCGTCGGTACTACCGATATACATACCGGGTCGACGTCTTACCGGCTCAAGTCCTTCAAGTACTTCTATATCTTTGGCAGAATAAAGTTTTGATTTCCTTTTGGTTTTCTGGGTATGTTCGAATAAGTCTGGCATAACGTAGATGATGCTTTCCGAAAAATGAAGAGAATGCGTTAATTTACCATGATAATGTGGTTGGTGGAGGAATTATATCAATATATTGTGGCCTGCAACACTAATTCTCTACACTAGAGTAGGCTGGAAAAAGGATTACAGATCATTAATAACAATTATTCCCACAACGACAGACCCCGCCCACCTGATTTTATGCCCCAGGGAATGCTTACCAGTCGGACGGTCGCAATGCCCCGTGACACAAATACTCATGGGGATATTTTTGGGGGTTGGCTGATGTCTCAAATGGACCTGGCGGGGGGCGTCGCAGCGGGACAAAGAGCAAAGGGTAGGATCGTCACTGTTGCGGTGGAGAAAATGGTTTTTCATCTCCCGGTTAAGGTAGGAAACGTGGTCAGTTGCTATGCTGATGTCATAAAAGTGGGACGTACCTCAATTACGGTTAAAATAGAAGTGTGGGCACAGCGGCATGACGATCTTGATGAGCCGGCGAAAGTAACTGAGGGAATTTTTACGTATGTAGCATTAGACAAAAACCGTCGCCCGAGGGCTGTTAAGTAGACTAAGGAAGATTAGATGTTTTTAGTGTCCCATTTTAACCCACAAATGCCGAGCCTAAAATTATCCAGATATAGGCAGCGCCGGCTAAAGTTGAGAGGGCTATGAAGTCTTTAGCATATTTTGCTATGCGAAAAGTTTGAAACATATTATTATTCCTAGCTTATTTTGTCAGAAATTATGAGTATAATACAAGAGAACAAAATAGCAACAAAAGTTTTAATGTATACCCAAATATTGAATTAAAAAGTAGTTTATTTTGTGGATTGAACAATGTGGAAACCATTGGAACGCGTAAAATATGAACCTGACCCTGGTCTATGGCCCACCGTAGCTGAAGCATCCAACTCTTTATTGTTTAGCCCGGTCAAATTAGGTTGCGTCACTTTGGAGCAGCGAACTTGGGTGCCAGCGATGGTACCTTGGCGTGCAACAGAAGATGGTTTTGTTACAGAGAATGTACTCGATTGGTATGAGCGTTTTGCGAAGGGTCGCCCCGGAGGATTAGTCATTGAAGCGACTGGTATTCGGGATGTGCCAAGTGGACCTCTTCTTAGGATTGGGCATGACCGCTTCATCCCTGGTCTCAGAGAGTTAGCCGACACAGTCCGTAGGGCTAGTGAAGGTCACACAAAGCTCTTCATCCAATGTATCGACTTTCTTGCTATTCGCCGGCGGCCAGATAAGGCTAAATTCCTTAGACAATTCTTAGCTATTACTGATGAACACAGGGCTAAATTGTTTAGTGAAGATATAGAAGAGGTAAAAATACGGGAACTACTAATGTCCCTAAATGATCAGCAGCTTGACGATATATTGACTACTCGTGAACTTGAGGACTTACGCATCGGGTATCGAGAAAAGGTAATTGATGTCCAACTTCCCCATATCAAAAATTTACCTCACGTATTACCAGAATTATTTGCAAATGCGGCGGAACGTGCCCAGGAATCTGGAATCGATGGTGTCGAACTCCACTACGCACATGCTTATACCATGGCGTCGTTTTTGTCCCGATTAAATAACAGGGAAGACGGTTATGGTGGGTCCTTGGAAGGGAGGGTCCGTCTGCCCCTAGAAGTGTTTTCTAAAGTCCGTGAAAGGGTCGGGCCAGATTATCCCGTGGGCTGCCGTTATTTAAGTGACGACTGTATTACTGGCGGCACCACCGTAAATGATGCGATGTATTTCGGTGTTCAATTTGCCCGCGCCGGAATGGATTTTTTATCTCTTTCACGGGGCGGTAAATTTGAAGATGCCAAGCAGCCAAAAGTTGGTGAGGCAGCCTATCCCTATACTGGTCGCAGCGGGTATGAATGCATGCCGGCACATTTATCGGACGAATTTGGGCCTTTCGGACGCAATATAGAACCCTGTGGACGCATCCGACGCATGGTGCAGGAGGCGGGATTTGAGACACCAATCATTGTTACTGGCGGTATACATGGATTTAATTTGGCGGAGCAAATCCTAAATGACGGAAATGGAGATATAGTAGGCGCAGCGCGGCAAAGTATGGCTGATCCAGATTGGTTTAGAAAAGTACATTTAGGTAGAGGTGAAGAAGTGAGGCTATGCACCTACACCAATTACTGTGAAGGGCTTGATCAAAAACATAAGCTAGTAACTTGTAAGCTTTGGGACCGAACGGAGTTGGAAGAACCTGGCATAAACTTTTCGAGTGATGGCAAACGACGTACGACAGCGCCTGAGTGGGTTGAATAAGCATTAGCCTTTAACATTGCGTCTGACATAGCAATATTGATTATTGAATGGTGAAATAGCTAATTATTCGCGTTTATCTACGAATCTTGGTGCCTTGACACTACTCTCGAATTCTTTTGCGAGAGACCCTCGCTCAAGGATAGCAACCCGAGGGGTAATCTCGAATGTATTCTTTATATTTTTGGTGATTTTTTGAGTTAGTGAAATTGGGTTTCCTGAATGAATTACCTCGATGTATATCACTAGATGTTCTAAAGACTTCTCAGTAATCATTTCCGCTTTAAAATCTACCAATTCGTTATTGTCGAATAACAAATCCTCCAGTTCTTGATGGTTAATATTGACACCTCGGATCTTGAAGAATCCGACGGTTCGATGGGCGTGCTGGATCACAGGGAAAACAGATAAAGGGCCCTCAGTTTCGCCGTGCTCTTTGTAAGTTACGATGTCTCCCGAACTCCAACGAATGAATGGCGTGCAGTTGTTAGTAAATAGCGGTGTTACCACGAGGCCACCTTCGTCACCTTCCTTCACCGGGATACCGGTTTCGAGATCGATTACCTCAATCAAAAACATATCTGTCCATATATGGAATCCATCATGCGCTTCGCTTTCGCCCCCCATCATTCCTGCTTCAGTCATTCCAAACCCATCCCATACCTCTGCACCCCACATGCGTTTAATCTTTGCACGCTTGGAAGTTGAGATAGCTTCTGCAGAGCACAAAATGGTATCCACTGACCCATTTACTAAATCAATGCCTTGTTCCTCAGCCATGTTGGCAAGGTGAATGCCAAAGCTAGACATACCCATCCAAACCGTAGGCTTTAGACGGTCGAGTAAATCAATTTGAAGGGATGACGGTGTGGAGGCACCCGAACCAGCCCAATTAACACCGATACCTTTCTGTTGACAAGCACGAGCGTAGACATGCCCGACTGGGTGAATTCCAAGGGGGAAAGAGATGTGGGCAGTATCTTTATTTCCGAGTGTAGGAGCAATCAGGTTGCGAGCAAAGGATAGGATACAGTAGGGTAAGTCATCAAAGGTGCGTGGGTAGAAAAGCGGTATCCCAGTGGAGCCTCCTGAGCGCCACAACTCGGCGACCTGATCCATCGGTCCGTGGCAAAATTCAGAAAAAAACTTACTCGGCGGGATACCGCGAAGTTCTTCCTTCGTTAGCAAAGGTATTTTGAGCCACTCATCTGGGTCATCCAGCTTATTTTCATTTATGTTTTTTAGCCTGTGCTCGTGGAATTTTGAAAGACGAGCTCTCTGAAGAGCAATCTTCTTTCGCCCGCTTTGAATTTGTTTTATTTCCTTACGAGTTTTAGGAAGCGCTAGAGGCATATTTCCCGACCAGTAAAGGCAAAGGGTTTAAACGAAAAGAATACAATTAGTAATTTTGACATTACGCCATCTTTTGCACCCGTCAATTAATTTAGTATTCTGTGGATTGAATTCTCACCATGCCCAACTAAGATAATTGGCAATAGTTTATTAGGCAGATCTAAGAATATCTGCACCCCAAGGGGGTGTGAGTTAGTTTTCATCAAGTTTCCCAATCCAACGAGATTGGTTTTCATAATCACCAGCGGTAACTGCTTCTAACATCCGCGCGAGAGATGACTGTTTTTTTGCTGAATCCTCGGGAATGAGATCAAGGACATCCTTCAACAAACTTTCATAATCTTGCCCAACTGGACAGACATCCTGACACCGGCGGCAGCCTGTAACAGCACCTGCACCGCGCAAAATGCTTTGCCATAAATTGAAACTGTCTTCTGAACGGATCATTTCTTTTTGTATTTGCGTATCTTTAGTGTCAATAACCTCTCCTAAAAAATCAGTTAGTTTCTTAAACCCATGGGGTTTCCGGTATTTGTCGCAGGCAGGCCAATCGCGTTCCCATTGACCTATGACATCTCCCGGGCAAGAAGAGAGGCACCGTCCACACTTAGGCCCTTGGCAGAGAGCCCGTTCCATTCGTTTGTCCGGCTCAATCGGTGCGGAGGTCAAAACAGCGCTCAACATTACACGTGGCCCATATTCCGGTGTCAAGAGTTGAAGGTTGAGCCCCAAGGTACCAAGGCCCGCTTCTACAGCGGCATGATCCAGCGACAAAAGCGGAGCCAAATGTTGATCGGGGTTGCCATCGTAACGCCAGGGATCCACGTGGGTTGGAGGGACTATTAATGCGGGATATCCTTGTTTCTCCAACCAAAGGACCAATTCGAGAGCCGTCTCCTCAAGAGCTGTTATCGTTAGCTCATCATTATAATACTTATGTCGTTCATCCCATTTAGCTATCCTGCTTGTACCCAAATTGATACGGCGAGCAAGTACGATAACTCTGTCAGCATCATAGTCACTTATATCTGAGGGCCGCCTTGGATCAGCTGCATATGGTGGGTGATCATTCATAGCCTGGGCGTCAGCAACTCCAACTAAGTCAGCCCCTAATGAAATTGCTTGAGCTTTAACTTCTTCCGCTGATATAGGCGACTGAAACACAGCAACCAAGTTATTTAGCCTCCTTTGTTGCTTGAGCTTTTTGAGTTTGTCTAAATTCCTGCAACTGACGAGCCACAATTCCTTTGTAGCCTTCTTTTCCAACCCATCGAATATTCCAGTCATTCAGGCCTTCTATTGCTTCTCCATTCTTTCGGGCCTCTTTAAATTCCTTTGCTTTGGCTACTTTCTCGGGGGTTTTTTCTGGGATGATCTTCTGTGGTTCGGCAAGGTATGCATGATAATCATTGCCAACTGGGCAGACGGCAAGACAGCGTGGGCAATCGCCAAAAGAACCAACTACGCGAAGAAGGCCCTGCCAAAAGCCAAATACATCTCTGGCTTTGATCATTTCCTTTTTTGTTTTGGTGTTTTCCCCGATATATCTCATGAAGAAATCTGTTGCAGTCATATAACCGAATTCCTGTGCTTCGAGACCGCAGTTCCGTTTATCAATGCCGAAATGCAAAACGGCGTCGGTTGGACAGGAATGAAGGCAACGAGAACAAGATTCACCAATGCAGACTTGTTCTGTCATAGGTTTGTCAGCTTCCAACTCGATCTCGGTTAAAATTCCGGTAAGGTAAAGTCTAGGGCCAAATTCTGGCGTTAGGATATTTACGTCAAGGCCAAGGGTCCCCAACCCGGCTTCAGTGCCCAAATGTCGGGTGCTTAGCCTACCATAGCTGGCGGTATTCAAGTCCCATTCGGTTTCTTGGGCAGCAGTAACAAAGCTTGGCAGGCCTAGGCGCTCAAGATGATCTGCAATTTTGAAGGCAATACGGTCCATGCGACGGAGAACCAGCATATCAAGATACTGTACCGCTATATTATGTTTTACCCGGAACGCAGCTACCGGAATATGGCAAGCAATCACAATAACGCTTTTAATGTGAGGAGAAATATTGGCGGGGGTTTGAGGCCATCGTGGGTCTGGTGGGAAGGCATTTAAAGTTTTGGCAGAGGCGATCCCTACGAGATCGGCACCCAAACTTTGTGCAAACTCTTTTATTTCCGCCGAATTCAATACTATACCTTCATACTGAAAAATCTTTGATTACCCTAACGACTTAGCCACAAGAAGCAATCAGCTTATCTGCTTTTGGCGCGCGCAAAAGTGATTGTTCTGATTTGGATCAGAAATTTTTGAAACTTTAAATAACCGAGGCTCGCCCTGATTTACGTTCAGGGCGTTATATTACGGTGGTTATCAAATTCTGGGAGATTAAGTCGCAGGTGGTTTTACTCTGCTACTCAATCAATGTTAAGTCTTCAGCAGCCTCTTTACCGTTCGATGACGGCTGTAGTTCATATGAAACCTTTTGTCCCTCTTCGAGCCTTGTCAATCCAGCTTTCTGAACCGCAGAAACATGAACAAAAGCATCCTTTGATCCGTCTTCAGGTTCTATAAACCCATAACCTTTGGTTGGGTTAAACCATTTTACTGTTCCAGTCGCCATAACATGTCCTTTGGCATATGTTCATCTAAATGCACCAATCCAATGCACCTTCCAAATGAACGCAAAAAAAGCCGACAAACCACGATGTCCCCGGGTGAGAGGGGCAATTGGGGCTAGATGCTTATTATGCGTCGCCACCATCTTTAGATGATCGTTAAACTAAGTCAAGAGATGTCAAGAGGTTATAAAAATTAAGAAATTAAGTGAAATCGCGACTAGAAGAAAAGTTTTTAACTAGAATAAAAATTATTATTTAATTTCAATAAGATAGAATTTTATGGCACCTCTTGTTGGAGGGACAACGGTTTATTTGATTTTTGACATTTAACATGCCGATAGATGGAAGAATGTTCCGGTTAATAAAAATTTTGAAATTGCACAATTCTTTATTAATTGGGTTGGGTCATATTCTAGTTTCCATTTGCGGTCGTTGATGGGCGAAATCCCTGAGCAAAAATCAAAAGTATGATAGTAAAAGCAAGCAAAAGTATAGCGCTGACCCCAAGTGACCAGTGAATGCCTACCACCGCGCCACCTATACCTACGGTGAAGCCGCTGAAAGACTTTAGACCCAGTGATGACATGTTAAATAGACCAATTACACGGCCCCTCATTTCGCCGGGAGCTCTCAGTTGCACAAGCGTCTGGGCCATAGATTTATAGGTTAGTTCTAAAAAACCGGCAATGAACAAGAGAACCACTGAAAAATACGCATTTGATGAGGCAGCAAAACCCATAATTATGATGGACCACAAAAAAACTAAATAAAATACTGTGCGGGGCCTTGCTTGCAAAAGATTACAGCTTTCTAAAACAATACCAGCGGTAAGTGCGCCTATGCCTGAGGCTGTAAGCAATATGGCGTAAAAGGCGCCATTATCATTGGGCAGCAAGTCTAGTGTAAACTCGGGCATCTGGGCATGATAAGCGTTTCCCACAAATAATGATGCTGCCCCCGCGAGCAGCGTCATAGTCATTATGGTTCGTTGGCTAGAAACAATCTTAACGGTTTCAATTATATCGGCTAAACCTCTTATGGGCTGTACCGGGCGCTGATCTTTCTTGATTTTGAATGCCGTGCCAAATGGAGCCTTCCAAAGCCAAAGTACGAGTGGCAAGTAGATTAAAGCATTGACGATAATTCCCAGAGACGGCCCTAGCCAAAGCATAAGCCCGCCACCTACGGCGGGACCTAAAAGTACACCAAGAGTAAGCGAAGTGGCCATCAGACGTACGCCACTCTGCAAATGCTCACGTCCGACAATTTCGTGGATCATCATCTGGGCCGCGGGACCCCACAATACACCTGCAAATCCATGGATAACCAGTAAGATCACAGTATGCCAAACTTTTAGACTGTCAGTAAGGAATAGGATCCCCCAAGTAAGAGTGACCAGCATAAAGAGATACATGCCCCATTGAATCACTCGCCGGGGGTCAAATTTATCGGCGAGCGCACCTGACCATATGGAGAATAATAAAAATGGTACCCAATGAGAGATTACCGCGAAACCGGCTAGGGTGGGAGATTGAAACTTTTGGAAGATGACCCAGTAGCTAATGACGTGTTCAATATTGTCGGCCATCATGGCAAGAGCATTGCCTATGAAGAACCATCGAAAGCTTGGATTTCGCAGCGCCGAGAATGATTTCTGAGGGGATTGGGTTTCTTGTGCGGTCGGTAGGGAATCGTTCATATATTAACCTTCACAGGGTGGATAGAACGTTGATCTGGTAAAACCAACAGTTTATTTGCGTGGAGTGTTTACAATTTTCCCTGAGCGGCCATTTGCCTGGGATGGTCAATAGTAGCCT
>PTLH01000040.1 GCA_002938035.1 Alphaproteobacteria bacterium MarineAlpha3_Bin6 | reverse complement strand
AGGCTACGTGAGGCCTGAGGACGGAGGCGCTATGGTTGAATACGACGCAATTGTAAATCACGTAACCATGTGGAACGTCGCTGTCGAACGCCAGATCCAGGTGATTGGCTCAGATGCTGAAGCTTTTGTAAATTATGTGATAACCCGCGATGCTACCCGTATCGAACCGATGCACGCAAAATACGTGATACTTTGTAATCAAAGTGGAGGGGTTCTGAACGACCCTGTCTTACTCCGCCTATCCGAAAACGAATTCTGGTTTAGCCTGGCGGACTCCGACATGATGCTCTGGTTGCAGGGTGTTAACGTAGGTAAAAGGTACAATGTAGAAATTGCAGAAGTTGACGTTGCACCTGTGCAAATCCAGGGCCCTAAGTCAGAGGCTCTCATGGCTGACCTCATTGGACCCGCTATACATGATATGCCTTACTATGGATTGCTTGAGGAAAAAATCGCCGGTCGCGATGTTGTTGTATCACAATCTGGGTTTTCGGGTGAAAAGGGTTATGAAATTTATTTAAGAGACGCCACACTTTACGGCGAAGATTTATGGAACACTGTCCTTGAAGCAGGCAAAAAACATAATTTAATGGTGATCGCTCCCGCTCACCATCGACGCATTGCTGCCGGTATTTTATCATGGGGTCAAGATATGGATTTTGAAACTCTTCCCTTCCAATGCAACCTCGGTTATCAGGTGCCGCGCAAAAAGAAACAAGACTACATTGGAAAGGCTACCCTCGAAAAGGTGCGCGAGGAGATGGAAGCAGGAAACCCTCCGTTTAAAACCATTCTTGTCGGCATGGTATTCGGTGGTAAACCTATCGATGATTACGCTCCCGACTTTTGGTTAATTTCTGGGGCGGACAGAGGTGATCCGATTGGGTATATAACCTCTCCATGGTATTCACCTGAGCTCGCCACCAATATTGCAATGGGCTACGTACCCTGGGGTATGCATGCCGTTGGCACCGAACTGACAATACATCTCCCTGACGAATACTCTGAAACACCTGGAGTGCCAGAAACCGCTACAATCTGCGAAATACCTTTCCGTCCCTCTGCTAATCCGTCTGCTCGTGAATTAGCCAAGGAGGCCGGCCGGGGGGTCGCCTTCTAAAAGATGACCGCAACCTAATCTGAAAAAAATGGACGACACAATATGAAGTCACAAGCCAGAGTGGTGGTCATTGGTGGAGGAGTGGTTGGGGTTGCTACTCTCTATCACCTCGCCAAAAAGGGTTGGAACGACGCCGTCTTAATTGAACGAAAAGAATTAACCTCCGGCTCCACATGGCACGCAGCAGGTCTTTTACCTCTTTTTAATATGAGCTATAGCGTTGGCCAGATCCACAAGCACTCGGTTGCCCTATACCAGGGCCTAGAGGAGGAAACGGAAAAGGACGTGGGTTTCCGAAAAGTTGGCAACATACGCCTGGCTTTAAACCAAGAACGTATGGACGAATATCGCCAATATGCCGGCGTTGCCGCTACAATTGGCGTCGATGTGAAATTCCTAACACCCGAAGAAGTTAAAGAAATATGGCCCCTTTGTAATACGCAAGGACTAGTCGGGGCCATCATACATCCAGAAGATGGCTACATTCAGCCTGCCGATGTGACACAGGCGATGGCCACCGGTGCCCGTAACATGGGCGCCGAGATTTACAGATATACTAGTGTAACCTCCATAGACCAAAAACCATCGGGAGATTGGACGGTTACTACAAACAAAGGCAAAATCAACTGCGAACATATCGTCTCGGCAACTGGCAGCTTTGCCCGCCAAACTGGCGCTATGGTAGGTCTCGACGTACCCGTCATTCCCGTGCAACACCAATTCATCGTTACAGAACCCCATCCTGAAATCCTAAAACGGAAGAAAGATGGGTTACCTGAAATGGGCGTATTACGTGAATCGGACGGATCCTGGTACCTCCGTGAAGAAGCCGGTGGTTTTCTCCTCGGTCCTTATGAGTCTGGCGCGCCATGCTGTTATTTAGATGGCGTAGATGAAGAGGTTGAGTACGAATTATTCCAGGAAGACCTTGAACGGCTTGAACCCCACATTGAAGCAGCGATCAATCGCGTACCTGCGTTTTCTGAGGTTGGTGTAAAGGAAATCTACAATGGCGCTATATGCTATACGCCCGATGGAAATCCAATAATTGGTCCGGCATGGGGCCTTAAGAATTTTTGGCTCAACGAAGGTCATTCGTTCGGAATTACAGCTGGAGGAGGTGCCGGTTGGCAGTTGGCTGAATGGATCATCGAAGGTGAACCCACTATCGATATGCTCGGCGTCGATCCTCGTCGCTTCGGCGATTACGCAACCAAGGCCTATTTAGAAATCAAGAATGAAGAAGCCTACCGTAGTGTCTTCACGATACACTATCCCGATGAGGAGCGCGCAGATGCACGCCCTCTTCGAACATCACCTTGTTATGGCCGACTTAAGGATATGGGTGCCGTATTTGGCCAAAAATTTGGCTGGGAGCGTGCTAATTGGTTTGCAACGGAAGATTTGGAGCAAACGGACGACTGGTCGTTTCGCCGGTCTGATTGGTTTCATCCAGTTGGAAATGAATGCATAAACGTAGCCGAAAATGTTGGCTTATTAGACATGACCGCATTTGCTAAATGCAGAATCTCTGGTCCTAATGCAGAAGATTTTCTAGACAGATTGGTTGCTAACCGACTACCGAAGACCGTTGGCCGGGTTAATCTTTGCCACGCACTCAATACACGAGGTGGTGTCCATTCGGAGTTTACAATTCTTCGCGAGGCTATCGATAGCTTCTACCTGGTTTCGGCTGGAGCCTTTCAGCGCCTTGATCATGACCACCTCGTCAAAGCGATGCCGTCCGACGGCTCGGTGCAGTACCAGAACATCACCAACCAACTTGGTGTTTTGGTTATAGCCGGTCCCAAGGCCCGCCAACTTATACAAAGGGTTAGCAGCGCAGACTTCTCAAATGAAGCTTTCCCATGGCTATCAGGCCAAGAAATTAATGTCGGTCTAGCACCGAGCTGGGCAATTCGTATGAACTTCGTGGGCGAACTCGGCTGGGAACTTCACCACCCGATTGAATACCAGAACCACATCTTTGACAGGCTATTTGAGGCCGGTGGAAATTTAGGACTCAAACCCTTTGGCATTCGCGCGATGGATAGTTTGCGTATCGAAAAATCTTACCGTTTGGTTGGAACTGAACTCTCGATCGAATACGCAGCTTTTGAGTCCGGACTTGAGCGGTTTGTCCACCCCAATAAAGGCAACTTCATCGGGCGTGACGCCCTTGTGGAATGGCAACAACGTGGCTTTAACTGGCAATTTGTAACCGTCGAAGTTCACGACACCACTGACGCTGACGCCTTAGGTAACAATCCAATCTTCCTTAAAGGAAAACCTGTCGGCCGTGCAACCGGAGGAAACTTCGGCTTCCGTATCAACAAGTCCCTGGCTCTTGGTATGGTACGCCCGGAACATGCAAACATCGGGACTGAACTAGAAATGGATATTCTCGGAACCATCCACAAAATAACGGTAGTGGCGGAAAGTCCTTATGACCCCAATAATGCGCGCCTGCGCTCTCAAGATTAGAAATCTTCGAAGGGTGATCCATCGGATCTTGCAGAAATCATCGTGATACAAATTTGCAGTAATTAGTAGTTTACCAACTGAATATTTTTTCACGGCCTCACTGTTTTGAGCCCATATTCCTGACCGGCATCGACCAACCATTCCCATAAAAATTCAGCAAAACTTCGGTGAACATGGATTTCATAGTCCGGATCATCCGTAACCTGGTGAAGTATGACCTGCACTTGACCTAACAATGTTCTTGTGGAAGATCCAGAGCGGAAAACCCTTTCGTGCAGATCCAATGTGCAACCCTTGGCAAGGATGTCTCTTGCACTCGCTCCCCTGACCCCGACAATGGCGTATGCGTCCGAATTATCTACCACTTGGACATGACGGCCTTTAAAGCTGTTGGTAAGTCCCAACATAATCCTACCGCTTTCCTCGTCCTCAGTGACTAAAAGCCACTCTTCGGGCCCAAGCCAGAGTAAGCGGGGAAAGCCAGGCCCGCCTGTCACCACATTGGTTTCTTTTGAAGGCCTAAGACCAGTGATATCTGAGACTGCATCGAAAAATTCTGCATCCGACGCCTTGCCTTGTAAAACAATCTGGCCTCGAAAGCCACGGTCCTCAAGCACAACTGTTGCATCGTTGCCACCTTGATCAGCCTCCAATTCGGCCGATATTGGGATATAATCGAGGGGTCCCTGACGCATGTATCCATTATCCATTTAGACGCTCACCTTCCGGATCAAAGAAGACGGGATTGCAGATCAAGGCAGAGATGGTTCCGTTTTCCATTGGCAAATAGACCCTTTCTCCATGTCGGTTACGACCACTCTTGACGAGTGCAAGAGCGACGGAACGCTTTAAATTTGGGCTATAGTAACTGGAAGTAACATAGCCAATCATATCCATGGGCGGGCGTTTCTTAGTCGTAGCAACAATTTGGGAGCCAATGGGGATTACAGTTGATGGATCCTCGGTATCTAAGCCCACCAACTGCTTGCGGTCACTCCTTAAAGTCTCGACACGTGCCAACGATCGGCGACCAATAAAATCCTTTTTCTTGCTTAACATTCGCTCCATTCCGAGGTCGCCTGGGGTAACAGTGCCGTCCGTTTCTTGACCAACGACGATATACCCCTTTTCAGCCCTTAGAACGTGCATAGCTTCTGTCCCGAATGGTGTAATTGCGTACTTCTCACCTGCCGTCATACATGCTGTCCACACACTGATCGCATAGCGGGCAGGTATATTAATCTCAAATGACAAATCACCTGTGAAACTAACCCGGAAAACCCGCGCTGGCACCCCTGCAACCTTGCCTTCACGCCATGTCATGAAAGGAAAAGACTTCAAATCAAGATTAATATCGTCAGTGAGTTCTCCGAGAAGTTTGCGGGAGTTAGGTCCAACTAAGGTAATTGTTGCCCAATTTTCAGTTACGGAGGTTAGGTATACCTCCATCTCCGGCCATTCCGTTTGCAGCCACTCTTCAAGCCAAGAGTAGACACGCGCAGCACCACCAGTAGTTGTAGTCATAAAAAAACGATCTTCAGCCATCCGAGATGTAACACCATCGTCCATAACCATCCCGTCTTCACCTAGCATTAGACCATAACGGCACCGTCCAACTTCCAGGTTATTCCAGCTATTGACATAAATTAAATTGAGAAAATCTGCAGCATCAGGACCCTTAATCTCAATCTTACCAAGGGTTGATGCATCTAGGATTCCAATACTTTTACGCGCAGATCGACATTCTCGAACAACGGCATCATTCATATCCTCATCCAAAACAGGATAGTACCAGGGCCGCTTCCACTGCCCAACGTTTTCAAATACAGCCCCAGCACGCGTGTGCCAATGATGAATGGGGGTACGTCGTAGCGGATCCAGAAACTGGCCGACTTGCCTACCGGCAAGAGCACCAAAGGTAACCGGCGTGTATGGGGGACGAAATGTTGTGTGACCGACTGAAGGCAGTTCTTCACCCCGGATACCGGATAGAATAGAAATACCATTAATGTTGGCTGTTTTGCCTTGGTCGGTGCCCATCCCGAGGGTCGTATAGCGCTTTAGATGCTCAACCGAATCGTAGCCCTCGCGCGCTGCTAGAGCAATGTCAGCGACGGTAACATCTGTCTGCAAGTCAACAAAATGACTTGGCCCACCTTCCGGGTGCTTTCGGGAGGGAATAAGCCATTTAGGCTGCAGCGGTTGTTCATTTTCCAAAACCGTTTTCGATTTTGAACGAACACTTCCACTACCTACAAAATCCAGATTTTTGGCCACTCTAGCACCTTCTCTCGCGCCCTCCTTTAGGCAGCGTTCAAGCTCAAATGTGCCTTTGGCAGCACCTACTACGTTAACGGCTTGTCCAGCTTTTTCAGGAATCAGGCACATCCTCTGTTTGTCATAAGTTAACGTGCCGCCCGATTGTGAATACAAATGAACAGTCGGGTTCCAACCTCCGGATACAGCCAGAAGATCACATGAGAGGTGACGCGTTTCTCCTAAATTTCCGTCCATACCAAATGCCGAAATGTTCACACCTTTAACCTTACGGCGTCCTCTAGTACCGGTTACAGCACTATTGAAAATGATTTCGACACCAGCTGCCGTAGCCTTCCGCGGCCAATCGCCATTAAACTCCGGACGTACATCGACCAAAGACACATGTATGCCAAATTTTTTAAAAATTAGGGCTGTACGATAGGCTTCATCATTGTTTGTAAAAACAACCACCCGTTTTGCAAAACATACCCCATAGCGGTTGGCGTAAGTACTTGCGGCAGAGGCCAACATGACGCCGGGCCGGTCGTTGTTTTCAAAGACCATTGGCCTCTCAATAGCACCACTTGCCAAAATGACCTGTCGTGCCCGGATGCGCCAAGATCTTTGCCGAGGCAGGGGATCATCTGATACACCCAGATGGTCCGTGACCCGCTCGACTGCCGTAAGAAAGTTATGGTTGTAATAGCCAAAAATTGTAGTTCGGGGTAAAAGACGCACCTCCGCCATCTCTTCCAGTTCGCCAACTGTTTTTTCTACCCAATCCAGTGCGGGACCACCGTCGACTTCATCATCACTACCAAGTAACGCACCGCCAAACTCGTTTTGCTCGTCGGCTAGGATTACACGAGCACCCGACTGACCCGCTTTGAGTGCTGCTGAAAGCCCTGATGGACCACCCCCTATAATCAAGATATCGCAGTGGGTATTTATGTTCTCGTAACGGTCAGGATCAGGATCACTTGGCGCCCTACCTAATCCTGCCGCCTGCCGTATGATACGTTCATAGATAGGCCATAAGAGGTTCGGTGTCATAAAGGTTTTATAATAAAAACCGGCTGGGAAAATACGCCCGAAGAGACCAATAAGCGACCAAAGATCAAAATCAACACTAGGCCAACAATTTATACTTTCCGCTTTAAGACCGCTATATAGTTCTATTTGGGTGGCCCTCAAATTCGGTTGTGTATGTGAACCTTGTTCCAGTTGCACCAATGCATTTGGCTCCTCCGCACCTGCAGAAAAGACCCCGCGGGGCCTATGGTATTTGAAGCTCCTGCCAATTATAGCAACACCGTTAGCCAGCAGCGCTGACGCCAGTGTATCGCCAACATACCCCTGATAAGAACGGTCATTGAAAGTAAAGTGTAACGGCTGACTGCGATCTATACGCCCGCCATCTGGCATGCGGTAGCGTTGGCGTTTCACGATCGACCCTCCGGTCCATCTTCCCCCATTCCATAGGTAGCAGAAATATCGTGGGTAACCGTATCTCTTACTGCGTTGAACCAACGGTTACATCCGTGCGTGTGAACCCAGCGCTCCGGAAATCTTCCCTTGGGATTAGTACGCATAAAGAGATAGTCAGCCCATTCAGCGTCGGAAAGCTTATCCGGATTTTCCGGTCGCTTAATATGTGCTTCGCCACCATAGGAAAATTCACATTCATCTCGCGGTCCACACCAGGGGCAATCTATTAGTAACACCGTCGCTATCCTTTATTTAATGACTGACGGCTGCAGCGCCGTGCTCATCTATTAGAGCACCGGTAATAAAACGATCTAGGCCGAACGCTTCGTTAATCGCATGCGGACGATCTTGAGCAATAGTGTGGGCGAAGGCCCAACCCGAACCAGGGGTCGCTTTGAAACCGCCAGTCCCCCAACCGCAGTTAAAGTAAAGACCATCAATCGGTGTTTTACTGATAATTGGACTGGCGTCCGGGCATATATCGACAATGCCTCCCCACTGGCGCATCATCCTTAGTCGACTAAAGACTGGGAAGAGCTCGACTGCAGCCGCTATCATGTCTTCAATGATACGAATGCTACCTCTCTGAGCGTAAGAGTTATAAGCATCAATCCCTGCACCTAGAATGAGTTCGCCCTTGTCCGATTGGCTCACATATACATGAACTGATCCAGACATGATGACTGTATGCAATAGTGGTTTAAGAGGTTCCGAAACGAGAGCTTGAAGAGGATGACTTTCGATCGGCAGTCTTAGGCCTGCCATCTCCGCCACTACGCCGGCGTGCCCTGCCACAACCACGCCTACCTTTGGCGACTTTATTATCCCCTTGGTGGTTTCAACACCGGTAACGCGGCCTTCTTCGCGACAGAAACCCTTTACTTCACAGTTCTGAATTATATGGACGCCCCTTGCATCGGCAGCGCGAGCAAAACCCCAAGCCACAGCATCGTGACGTGCCACACCACCGCGCCTTTGTAACGACGCACCAAGAACTGGAAAACGGACATCAGGTGAAACATTTAATATGGGAACCATCTCCTTTAATTGAAAAGGCGAGAGGATTTCTGAATCGATGCCATGAAGTCGGTTAGCGCTAACCCTGCGGCTTAATTCGTGAAGATCGTGTTGATTATGGGCCAAATTTAAAACGCCACGTTGGCTGACCATGAGATTGTAGTTTAATTCCCGGCTCAGTCCTTCATATAACTGCAACGACTTTTCGTATATTGCCGCACTTTCATCCCACAAATAGTTGGAACGGATAATAGTTGTATTACGACCCGTATTTCCTCCGCCAATCCATCCCTTTTCCAGGACAGCAACGTTAGTGAGACCGTGTTCCTTGGCGAGATAATAGGCAGTAGCCAGTCCATGGCCACCGCCGCCGACAATAATAACGTCATAAGCGGATTTGGGTTCTGGGCTACGCCAGGCTTTCGGCCAATTACGATGATGGGAATACGCATTGCGCGCTAAGCTGAAAATAGAGTAACGGCTACGTGACACATAATTCTCCAATGATATCTTAGCGAACCCCCGGTACTAACAATTATTCCAGCTAATATTCATAAAATCAGAATAATTCCAAGACCTCTGGAACCGTATTAGATCAACACTAAAAATATTGTTTTGCGTTGATATCAGTCTAGGCAGCTCGCCGCTTAAGATGACTACCTTCAAATTCTGGCGCAACCTCTTCCATAAAGCGTGCCATTTCATCCTTCACTTGTTCGTGAGGTTTTTGGCCAACGTTAAAATATAGAATAACTTCTTCGATCCCAGTCGCCTCAACCTTCTTAAGTGTATCGATAATTGATTGCGATGAACCAATCAAGACTGAGTTTTCTGTTAAGTCTTCAGGCTTCACTTTGCTTAACTTTGCAACCATTTCATTGAAATACTTGTAACTTGGCGGCGTATTCTTTGGATCATTTGGTACGGCAGGGATCACGCACTCATTGTAATAGCGGATCATACGAGTACGCTGTTGCAATTGCTGCTCCTTGTTGTCGGCAAAATGCATAAAATAGCTGCACATCATGCGTCCGGCGTTATTCCCATATTTTGCAGACGTTTCATGATATCTGTCTGCTACTTGTTGCAATCCGCCAAAGCTCATTGCCGCCGCAAATGGTGCAACTACTAAACCGCACCCCAGCTTTCCGGCAAGCTCAATAGATGGCTGTGAAAATGAAGCGACGTAAGTCGGTATCGGTCGTTGAACCGGCTTGGGAGTAATACGGATATCTTGAAAGTCGTAATGTTCTCCTTTGTGAGTTACCCTGCCTTCTTCAGTCCATAATCTTTGCACAACCTCTAATCCTTCTTCAAAAATGCTGAGGTTATTTTCAAAGTCAACGTGGAAAGGGGCATATTCTCTGCGATCGTAGCCCCTACCGGTTGCAAAATCGACGCGCCCGTCACTCAATAAATCCAAGCTGGCCCACTGTTCTGCAACCCTTATAGGATGGTGTATCGGTAACACCGTCACAGCTGGTGCTAAACGAATTTTTTGAGTTCTGCCCGCAATATATGAAAGCACGAGATCAGGACAAGAAAGGACCCCAAGTGAATTAAAATGATGCTCACCAATCCACGCCGAATTCATGCCAAGTTGATCTGCGTAGAGCGCCTCGGCTGTGATGTCGGTTACGAATTGATTGGCCGAACGCTGATTACCAGAATAGTGATTATCGCTGAGGGTAAAATATCCGAACTCCATATTCTGATCTTTCTAAACCAAGCCTGCTGATTATTTGCAATTATAAGGTGCTTTAATTAGTTCAATACCACTAGGATTTAATCATAATCAGTCTAACTATCAACGACTATTCGAGTCAAAATATACTGATAAGATAATACTTAATTCTTATTCCAAAAAAGCAGACTTTAAAAATCTCCTCGTTTGATTTATAAGATCAGATATGCTGAAACACTTTCCATTAACGCTTGCTATTTTAGCTTTCTCTTTCTGCGTTTCAGGTTGCATGGCCACTTGTGGCGGTTAAGGTTTGTGGGCTGGTAAATTAAATATCAGCGGCATTTATTCTCAGCATATTAGCCCATCGGGCAGACCCAGGTCCCCGTAATTTCTGCGTAAATTTTTATATTTAATTTTATCAACTGCTATCAGCTATGTTGGTATATTCACCGAATTTTAAATTTGTTAAGTGATACCCCTACGAATGATCCAGATTAATTCGTCCATTAGCATCGCGGAAAAAGAGATTAAGGAAAATTTCATCCGTGCTCCTGGTCCAGGCGGGCAAAAAGTAAATAAAACTGAAAGTGCCGTTCAGTTACGTTTCAATGCCCGAACAAGTCCATCCCTATCCCACTCACAATTCAAGCGTCTAAAAGCTCTGGCCGGACAGCGAATAACACGAGAAGGTGTCATAGTAATCACCGCCAATCAGTTTAGGTCTCAAGACCAAAATCGCAAGGACGCGTTAGACCGACTAATAAAGATGATTAAAAAATCGACTGAAACACCTAAAATTAGACGCCCGACCAAACCATCAAAAAACGCCATGAAACGCCGCCTCGACGGCAAGCGCCATCAAAGTGCAATTAAAAAAGAAAGAGGTAAAGTTAGCCAGCCAGATTAACCAGGTCTTATTCCATGATAATCATATAACAAGAGTATAATTATGTTGGTTGATTGTTAGCGAGACTTTTTTAGTCTCAAACAATCTGCAATTATGGAATTTATGAATTTCAAATATAGCGGTTTTCTACTGCTAGAATTACTGACGCAAAATAATATTTTATTAATTTCAGGATTGGTACTAGGTTTAAAAAAAGAGGAAACAACAATGACCGTCACTCTTTACCATTATTGGGGCTCCACATGCTCTCGTAAGGCCCGTATGACACTAAATGAAAAAGGGGTTGAATGGGAAAGTCGGCATATCGATTTACACGTTTTTGAAAATTGGGAACCCTGGTATGTGGATATTCACCCCAATGGCGTAGTTCCAGCGCTGGATCACGATGGACGCATTGTCTATGAATCCAACGCTATCATGGAATATATAGATGATACCTTCGGTGGGCCGTCTTTACGACCCTCTGATACCTGGGAACGGGCTCATATGCGGATCTGGCTAGATAAATCCGAACATATTCTGCACAAGAATATGCACCTTATCTCTCACAACAGGGCCCACGCCCACCGTTGGGGGGAATATGAAAAAATTTATGGAAGAGATAAACTTCTTGAGAGGGTTCATAGCCAACCTGATATTCAACGACGTAGGGACGAAATTCATCACGCTGAACACGGTATCGATGAAGAAACAATAGAGTTTTCAATCGGACGTATTGATGAGCAACTCAATCTGATGGACCGTGCGCTTGGTGAGCATCAATGGCTTTCAGGCACAACCTTCTCACTTTCAGATATCGCTGTATTACCTTTTGTAGAACGATTCAAAGTCAACGGCATGGACGATGCTGTTGCATCGAAGAAAAACCTGACCAATTGGTACGAGAAAATGTTTGCCCGCCCGGCTGTTGAGAGAGCCTATGCGTTCACCAACCCAGCAGATGATACTTGTTAGTAGGGCGTTACGAGAGAGAACAGATAATTTCTAGGAGTTACGGGATGACGAATGCCACACCTCCTTCCCCGGCGTTAACCGCAGAAGAGATTTCATACGAAATACGACATGATCGAGATGCACAAAATCCCCAAGTATTTGCCCGTATAAATGGTGAACTAAAGCACCTGCCCGCGCTCTGGCTGAGGGAACGCGCCCAATCCAAAGACCAAATTAACAAAATTAACCAGCAACGGTTATTCAATCCGCACGAACTCCCTCTCGATTTAAAGTTGATAAAAGTAAAATGGTGTGGCGACGATCAAAAACGACTCATGATTTTGTTCTCAGACGGCTATGAGGGGGCGTACAATATCGAAACATTGAATCACGATTTATTGCCCACACAACTACTCCCGATAAGGAAATTATGGAAATCTGACCTTTCCTATATTCCAACATATTCTTGGCTGGAGCTAAAAGACCCTCCTGTGACCCTTGCAGCAGTAAAAGATTATCTCCAATTTGGCTTTCTGATTTTATCCGATACTCCTTTAGAAAAAGATTCTATCCTAAAGGTTGGTCGGCATTTTGGCTTTATCCGTTCGACGAATTTCGACGACTATTTTGAGATTACATCACGTCCCAATTCAAATGATCTCGCATACAGTTCAATAGCGCTTACCCCTCATACA
This sequence comes from Alphaproteobacteria bacterium MarineAlpha3_Bin6, assembly GCA_002938035.1. Taxonomy (GTDB): domain Bacteria; phylum Pseudomonadota; class Alphaproteobacteria; order Rhodospirillales; family UBA2165. Next base: position 4,080 of record PTLH01000040.1, on the reverse strand, counting down.
GATAACCCCTACCGCGAACCTGTTCCGGGTATCCAATTACTGCAGTGTCTTCTAAACGAAACAATGGGAGGGCTCAGTACATTTGTAGATTCTATGGCTTGTATTGACGTATTAAAACAAAAAACCCCTGAGGGGTTTAAATTGTTAGCCGAAATTCCGGTGAAGTTTGAATTCAATGACGCGAAAACAAGCCTTTCCATGTTACGCCCTATTCTGGCACTTGATGCCAAAGGTAATATCCTCGGCCTGCATTATAGCCCTCGATTAGACAAATTACCTCTGTTAGAAGAACAAATACTGCAAAACTATCACCATGCGCGAAACATTTTGGCCCAGTTACTTGTTGAACCAACTTTTCAAATAACGTTAAGACTAGAACCAGGCCAGTGCATACTTTTTGATAATTGCCGCGTATTGCATGGAAGAACGACCTTTGACCCAACCGAGGGAAGGCGCCACTTTAGGGGCTGTTATCTAGACCGGGATGGGCCGGAAAACCTGTTCCGGAAATTGCATCGTGATGGGATAATCTTAAGGAAACCTGGATGACCAAAACAGAAAAGGCTGTCAGCTTTAGAAGTATGGATCAGGGTACTGACGCAGATTATCAGTTTCTTAACGAGCTGGAAAAATCTCATATAGAAAAACTGCCTGAAAGAATATTGTTAGCTCTGGAAAAATTGGACGACGGTCTAGAGGGCTACCAGGTAGCCCGTTTACAGCATTCGCTTCAAGCTGCAAGTAGAGCCGAAGATAGTGGAGCCGATATAGAATTGATTGTCGCAGCTTTAATACATGATCTGGGTGACGAACTGGCACCGCAAAACCATTCGCAATTTGCTGCAGCCATCATTCGGCCTTATGTCCGCGCAGAAGTGACCTGGATCGTTGGAATGCATGGAGTGTTTCAAATGTATTATTACGCTGACAAATTAGGACTGAATAAAGATGCGCGAGAACGCTATCGTGATCACATTTGGTTTGAAGCCTGTGAAAAATTCTGTGCCCTGTGGGATCAGGCATCATTTGACCCAGATTATCCAACAAGGCCACTAAATCATTTTGCACCTTTGGTTCACCAGATATTCACACGACCTCCCTTCGACCCGAATATTATTCGCGATGAGTAAGCACGACAAGCGAATGCATAGATATCATGCCATGCTTTCTGCTTCCTTCTTATTGAACAAGTATTTGGCCGCCCATCAGCCTTTTTCAACTCAACAATTATCAACTACTTTACCCGGCTTCTTTTTTAAATAGTTTCCAGTTTCAAGGGGAGACTAGTTTCTACAGAATCCGTATCACTTGCGTGTAATCATCTCATTTGATTGAATATATATATGAGATACACGGTTTCCTCGCCAGAAATTGTCATCGGTGTAGATGTCGGAGGAACATTTATTGACATTGTTGCTGTTGAAAAAGGGGGAGGTGTAGTCCGCTCAGAAAAGGTTCTTTCCACCCCAGAGGATTTATCCGCCGGTATCTTGGATGGGTTAGAAAAAATGTTTGGGCTTCAGCTAGATGCAAAACTCCCAGGCTCTCGTATCGTCCACGCTACCACATCAGCCACCAATGCCTTAATTGAGAAGAAAACTAGCCGGGTTGGGCTAATTACAAATCGTGGGTTCCGCGACGTACTGGAAATCCGCCGGCATGCTCGGAGTGATACGTACAACATAGATCTGCAAATTGCACCACCCCTGGTTCCAAGAAATCTACGTATGGAGATAGACGCCCGGATTGCACCCGATGGCACAATAATGGAGCCGATCAATCGAAAACAAGTTATAGAGATTGTGCAAGCGATGGTAAAAGCGAGCGTAGAAGTATATACCGTAAGCCTACTCCATGCCTACGCCAGACCTCAGGAAGAACACAGCGTCGCAGAGATTATTCGACTCGAAGATCCGGAAGCGTACGTAACCTGCTCCGTCGACGTCTGCCCCGAATTCCGAGAATATGAACGCACCAGTACTGCGGTAGTAAACGCTGCAGTAATGCCTTTAGTCGACGCCTACCTGGACAACCTAGAGAACCGCCTTAAAACCCATGGTTACGATAGACAACTATACATTATGCAATCGAGCGGAGGGATGATGACTTCCTCGGAAATCCGAAATCAGCCAATCAACATCATCGAATCTGGACCCGCCGCCGGTGTAGTTTCATCCCACGCAATTGGTCGAGTACTTGGCCGCAAAAATCTTCTCAGTTTTGATATGGGTGGCACTACTGCAAAGGCAGCTCTCATCCACGAGGATCGTATTGAAATGAGTACCGAATACGAGGTAGGAGGAAACACTCATGGCGCACAAGGTGCGAGCGGCTATGGAGCAGGCTACCCAATCCGAGGATCCTTTATGGATATTGTAGAAGTCGGTGCCGGCGGTGGTTCCATCGCCTGGATTGACGATGCAGGCGGTTTAAGGGTGGGACCACAGAGTGCGGGCGCAGATCCAGGCCCAGTGTGCTATGATCGCGGTGGTAAGGACCCAACTACAACCGATGCTAACCTATATCTGGGCCGGCTCAGTGCAGACTACTTTCTGGGAGGTGAAATGGCTTTAGACTTACCCAAAGTCGAGGAAGCCCTCTCCAGATTAGCACTGGTGCTTGGAATGGATGCATTGAAGCTTGCAGCAGGTATCATTGAAGTTTCCAATTCTCATATGGTCCGTGCCCTGCGTCGTGTATCGATTGAACGCGGACGCCATCCTTCACTTTATTCGATGGTCGCATTTGGAGGAGCCGGACCTATTCACGCATGTTACTTGGCGGAGGAACTTGGTGTAAATGAGGTAATCGTTCCTCCGATGCCCGGCGTTGCATCTGCTGTTGGGCTCATTGGAGCAGATATGCGTCACGAAGCGAGGAAGGCTTTCTTCGGCAAACTTTCAAAAATTCCTGCAAAAACATTTCAACAAACGTTTGAAGAATTGAGTAAACAAGCATGTATAACCTTGGAAGAGGCCGGGATATTGGAAACGCAATTTGTCATCACCGGATCCTCGGACATGCGTTATGTAGGACAAGCCTACGAGCTTACGGTCGATTGGCCGACATTAACTCCAGACGATAATACTTTAATTGATATGGCAACAAATTTTCATGGAGAACACTTTCGCCATTATTCCTACGATATTCAGGACCGAGACATTGAGCTCGTCAGCTTGCGAGTAACTGTGACAGCTTCTGTTGACCGTCCACCCGAGATCCGGCTTAAAAGTAGCCAATCCGTGCCCAAAGCAAAAGCGCAGCGAAGAGTTCATTTCCGCGATGCAATTTCTATTGATTGTGCCGTATACGAGCGCAACGACATACATGCAGATGCTAAATTGGAAGGCCCTATAGTAATTGAGCAGAAAGACTCGACCACCCTAGTGCCTCCGAATTGGTCACTGACAGCAGACCCATCAGGTCACCTTATTTTAAACTTTCGTGAATAACGAAAAATTATAATAAGAATTGGAAAGAACCATGGAGAATAGACGCTCAATAAAGACCCAAGGCCATGACCTAAAAAAGATAGACCCTGTTATGATGCAGGTGGTCAAAAATGGGCTTGATTCTATAGCTGAGCAGATGGCAATTACTCTTCAGTACACAGCACACTCTCCCGTTATCAGAGAAGTTCTTGACTTTGCAACTGCTCTAATGGACACGCAGGGGCGTCTAATTAGCCAGACATCTGGCGCACCTATATTCGTCAACGCCATGGGACCGACACTCCGCTTCGTTCTAGAACATAGTATTCCGCTGGAACAATGGGAGGAAGGCGACGTATTCCTAGTTAATGATCCATATTTGGGTGGTAGCCAACATCTTCCTGACATCGTCATGTTTAGGCCCATTTTTAAACTCGGAAAATTAGCAGGTGTTTGTGGTTGTGTCGCTCATCACGTCGACGTCGGAGGCACCTCACCTGGTAGCTATACAATGACAGCCGACTCTATTTTTCAAGAGGGTCTGCGAATTCCACCTGTCAAACTTTATAGTAAAGGCTGCCTAGTCGAGGATATAAAGAAGTTGTTTCTGGCAAATATACGGCTACCGGACTTCGTTTGGGGAGATATT